>CAYQNE010000038.1:0-5815 GCA_964418875.1 uncultured Gammaproteobacteria bacterium
ATGATGAAAAAAAGAAGCAAGTAAAAAGAAATGGGGGGAAAATGGACTTATAAAATCGTTTCACAATGAAATTATATATGAAATTAGCCGGGAATGATGAAATTAACCACGTTGACACCGGTGAAGTTGCTGATGAAACGAAGGATGAGCCATGAGACAATAATACCGACGAGACCAAGAATGGAAGAGCCGAGGGTAGATGAGGCTTGAGCCACCTTTTTTTCGTCACCACCGGAGAAGAGGTAAGAGTAACCGCCGGAGATAAACATAAAAAGGAAAACCAGACCAGCAATAACGGTGATGACCTGAAGGATATTGTAAAAGAGACATTCCAGGCCTTGGATGGTGGCAACGTCATCAGTATTAGGAAGGGTGCCAACGCATCTGCCGGTCCAGGGGCTTTGAGCGTGAATAGGAGAAATGAGGTTGAACATATAAGAGATTATATCAACAAAAACCCCGACGGGTGTCGGGGTTTGAGATATCGTAAAAATTCCTTATTAAGGATTGAAAGTGGGGATGGTTATACCGCCGAGAACATCGATACCGAAGACAATTGCAATTAGTTTCATGATGGCCCAAGCGGCAAAGACGATAGCCAGTCCGATAAGAGCATTGGTAATTTGAGCTCTGGCACCGGTAACGGCTTTTTCTTCTCCTTGAGACATGACCCATTTTAATCCGCCCCAGATCAACATGAAGAAAAAGACTAAAGCGACGATTAACATGACTAAACTAATGGCTCCTGAAACCATACTGCCGACAGTAAGATTGCCGAGGTCACTGAAAGTAGTACCTTCGGCGCTTAAACTGACGGTTTTGTCGAGGACAGGGACAGGGGTACCGGCGGCGGCGAGGACTGGTGAAGTGAAAGCAAGATACTTGATTTTATTGGTGATTTTTTTGATCATTTTGGGTAAAAATTGGTAAATTTGTAAATTATTAATTTATTGTAGCAGTAAATTAGGGAAAGTTAAAGAAGGTCGGGCCAAGAAATTTTGAGTTCCTGAAGTCCCTCGATGCCAAAAACAATGCCAATGAATTTTAATATAGCAAAAATGGAGAAAATAATAGCAATACCGATAAAGGCGTTGGTGAGATCGGTTTGGGATTCTTCCAGTTTTTTGGTGTCGCCACGAGCGTCCATGAGGCGATAACCAGCCATGATAACGTGCCAAATGAAATAAATAACAGCGACTATAAAGAAAATAGTAAAGATGGTCTGAATGACATTATTGAAATAAAGTTGGGGCTGGTCGATGTGGACTGTGTCAGGCAAGAGAGGGTTTTTGATTTTGGCAAAGACTGGTTCTGTTAGTTTTATTAGTTTCATTATTTTATGATAAGGGGGAGAGGAATGGGGGGTTTTCCTGTTATTTTGTTTAACACTTGGTTTAGGTCAAAGATGTTGTCGAGGCCAAGAAGGCCAGCCAAGAGAGCCGATAATCCCATGGCGACTACTATTATGGTAAGGCCAAGTATACTGTTGGTGAGTTTTTTACGGGATTCTTCCAGTTTGGATTTGTCTCCCTGGGAAGACAGGAAGGAATAACCGGCCAGGATGACTTGAATAGCAAAGTAGATGATGCCGACAACGGTGAGAAAGCCGATAATCATACTGATAGTGTCTTCAATTTGGTTTGTAGAGGTTTTTCCCACGGGAAGAGGTTTAATGGGGGCGATGGTGTATTGAGTGGCGGCTAGTAGTTTTTTAGGGTTGAGGACCATGGATAATTGGATTAATAATGTCAAGGCCGGTAATGGTTTTAACTAAACCTGCCAGGGCGAAAGCGGAGGCGATAATGACCATGCCGATGAGACTTTGCCAGATTTTGGCAAAAGCGGCTTCAACTTTTTTGGCATCACCACTAGCATTGATGAAATCATAACCGGCCATGATGAATTGAAAAACCATGGCCAGGCCGGCAACAACTGCCACTAATTTGAGAGCATTACTGAAGAAAGTGAAGAGGCCTTGGCCGGGATTACCACCGGTGTATTTACTAATAGCTGGGGGAGGGGTAATGTTGCCAATAATACCGGCAAAGAAAATGGGTAGCGAAAATTGTTTTTTAGAGGTCAGATTTAAGTATTTCAAGGCCGGTTAAAACTTCTATTATTTGAATTATAAAGTAGGCTAAGAAGACAATGATGAAACCCAGAAGGGCATTGGTGATGGTTTTTTGGCCTTGTTGGGTTTTTTTGGGATCATCTCCGCCTGCACCCATTATAAATGTCAGGCCACCGAAAATCAAAAAGGCCAAGAGAAGGATACCGACAATAACCAGGGAATTATTAAGGATAAGAGAAACAAGGGTGGAGAGACTGGGAAAAGTGGTGCCGAGATTATTGGGTCCCCAGGGGGTTTGGCTAATACCAACAGCCAGGACAGTATTCATGGTTAAAATTATACTATATGGGAGAGATTTTGGGTCGGAATGGTATAATTTCCTTGTTACAGGCAAATTAAATCCTTATGAAAAAAGTAATGATAATGTCCCTATTGTTGGCGGTAGTGATAATGAGTTCGGTGGTGGTGAGGGCAGAAGAAGGGATAGTGGGGGTCGAAAAAGCAGAAGAGGCCAGCGAGAGTGCGGTGATCGAGGAGGGAGAAGAAAACATTACCGAGACAGGAAGTACCGAGGCCAGTTATCGTTTGAGCGCGGTGTTGGAAGAACAACAGGTGGGTAGTTGGAACGGACTAAATACAGGCAGGAAGATCGTTCGACTGGCCATAGATCGAGGAGCGCCGGCCAATACAATAGTACTACTACTATTATTGCCCTTGGTGGCCACACTGATTTCTCTGTTGCATTATGTGTTTGGTTTATCCGGTTATGGGATTTTCATGCCAACCATGATTGCGATTGCTTTTTTGGCAACAGGCGTTTTTGGTGGTTTATTGTTATTTGCCTTAATTTTATTGGTGTCGATAGAGTGTAGAGTGATTTTGAAGAAATTAAGATTACACTTTTTGGCCTCGAGGACGATTAATTTGCTTTTTATTTCTTTGACGACCTTCGGATTAATGATGATTACTTCATATGCGGATTTGATAAACATAAGCCAGACGTCTATTTTTCCGGTATTGTTCATGATTTTGTTGGCGGAAGAGTTCGTCAGAACTCAGTTGTTGAAAAGCCGGAATGAAGCCAAAAAGTTAATGTTGGGAACTTTGGTTTTAGCCAGTATGGGGGCTGGAGTGATGGGGATAAGAGGGTTTCAAGAAATGGTATTGTTGAATCCGGATGTAGTGATTTTGTTGGTATTGGTGGTTAATCTATTGGTGGGGAATTATAAGGGAATAAGATTGTCGGAGATCAGCAGGTTTAAGAAAGCGATTAGATAGTTTTGATGGTTTGATGCAAAGCTTGAAGAAATATAAACGATTGTTGACCAAGAATGAGAGGAATAAGGTGTATTTGCGAAAAAACAGTATATCCGGAAGGATGTTGGCGGATAGTAAATACAGAACGAAGAAGGTTTTGGCAAAGGTGGGAGTGGGAGTGCCTAAATTAATAAAAAGACTTAGGAGCGAAGAAAGTTTGGATAAATTCGCTTGGGAGAATTTGGAAGGGAATTTTGTGATCAAGCCAGTGTCAGGTATGGGAGGAAAGGGAATAATAGTGGTAAGGAAACGAGCCAAATGGGCGGGGGAATGGTACTTGATGAATGGGTCTATTATTAATATTGCTGACATAAGGCAACATTGTGGGGAAATTTTATTAGGTCGATTTAACTCACATGGGATGGGTGGAAGTGTTTTGGTGGAGGAGAGAATTAAAATTCATCCGATGTTTTTATCTTTGACCAAGTGGGGGACGCCGGATGTAAGGGTGATTGTTTATAATCGAGTGCCGGTAATGGCCATGTTGAGAGTGCCGACAGAGAAATCCGGCAGTAAGGCCAATTTACAACAGGGGGCTATTGGTTTGGGGATTGATTTGGCTACAGGGATTACCACTTTTGGCATAGAGGGGAAAGGAGAAGGGATTAACAAGGTTTATGATTACAAGAAAAAGAAGAAGAGAAAAGCAAATGGGATCAAGATTCCTTTTTGGCGGGAAATTTTGGAAACGGCGGTAAAGTGTCAAATGGCAGTGCCGGATTTGGAGTTTTTGGGGGTGGATATAGTACTAGATAAGGAAAAAGGGCCGATGGTGTTGGAGTTGAATGCCCGGTCGGGGTTGTCTATTCAGATTTGCAATAAAGCCGGCTTAAAGGCAAGGATGGACAAAATAGAGGATGTGGAGGTTAAAAGTGTTAATCACGGTGTGACTTTGGCCAAGTATTTGTTTGGGGAAAGCTTTTTTGAAAAGGTAAAAGACAAGAGTGAGAGAGTGATAATTGAGCCTTTGGAGATAATAAAAGTGAAGATTGGTAAAGGCAAGAAGAATGTGGTGGAAGTAAGAGCTAAGGTGGATACGGGGGCTTTTAGGAGCTCGATTGATAGTCAGTTGGCTGGGGATCTGGGTTTATTGTCGGAGGATAAGATTTTGTATTATCGGCATTACCGATCATCTTTGGGAAAACATAATGACAGGCCGGTGATTGCTTTGACCTTTTGGCTGAAAGGGAAAAGGGTGATGACGGCAGTTAACGTGGCCAATAGGCATAAATTGAGAACCAAGTTTTTGTTGGGCAGGAGAGATTTGGCTGGTTTTTTGGTGTCGGCCAAGAGAGAGAAAAAGGAGGTAAAAGCATGATCAAGATAGCGGTATTTTTTGGAGGCAAAGTAACCAAACACTTGGGGTTGATAAAGAAGGCGGCCCAGAAATTGGGGGCGGAACTAGATTTGGTGTCTTATAATAGGGTGAGTTTTGACACAGAAACAAAGGAGGTGAGGCTAAACACTCAAGATGTGGGGAAATATGATGTTTTGTTTTTCAGAACAACTGGGAAACATCGAGAAAGTGTGGACCTGATTTTGGATGCGGTTAGGGAAAAGATAGAGAGTGGGAAGGTAATAGTGGTAGACCCGATTTTAGTGAAAAGCCGAACTTCGGCAACTTTGAAGGCTTACCAAATGTTGGCGTTAAGTCGAGTCGGAATAGAAGTGCCTAAAACGCTTTATGGCAGTTTGTTCTATTTATGGGATAAGGCTAAGACTGGTTTCGGTGAATTTCCGTTGATTATTAAGGGGAGTGGAGGTAATAGAGGCGAAAGGGTGTATAAGGTAGACAATGAGAGTCAGCTGGAAAAGTTAGTGATGGAATTGAGGACGGCGGAGGTGAGCGAAGGAAAGAGGTATTTGATGCAGGAATACATTGCCAATGATGGGGATTTTAGGGTGCTGGTGTTGGGGGATGAGGTGTTGGGGGCGATGAAGAGGAGTTCGATGGATGAAGATGAGTTTAGAAATAATTTTTCGACAGGAGGTAAGGTGGAGGTGGCGGAGATACCTGATAATATAAAGAAATTGGCGGTGAGGGCGGCTAAAGCTTGTGGGATTTTGGTGGCTGGGGTGGATGTGGTTTTGAGAGAAGGGGATTGGAATAAACCGGTAATTTGGGAAGTGAATAAAGGTCCCCAGTTTAGCGGTTTTATGAAATCGACAGGAATAGATGTGCCGGAGAGAATAGTTAAATTTTTAATGGAATTAAAAAGATGACAAAAAAGTTATTAGTGTTTACGATGTCTGAGGCCCAGAGTAAGTATGAAACAGAGCGAGTAATAGACGAGGCCAAGAAAATGGGGATTGAGGCAGAGAGGGCTTTGTATAGAGAGTTATCTTTTGATTTGGTTGATGGAGAGTCGAAAGTTTTTTGGAAAGGGCAGAGGTTGGGGAAGGAAAATTTGTGGGGGATGTGGTTTA
>CAYQNE010000039.1:0-5786 GCA_964418875.1 uncultured Gammaproteobacteria bacterium
CTAAATGTTCCTTTTCATAAATCGGAGTTAGTTTTATATCCAATCGCGGAGAATCGATGTGAGCCGCCAAAATATTAACTCCGGCCAAAAGAGGCTGTTTACCTCGAATGGCCAAAATAATCGCCTTAGACCGATTTATTAAAAATAATTTTTTCCAGTTTTTATCTGGTTTGGTGGTGAAACCAATTTGCTTAAAACCGTTTTTCTTTAACCGCTTGCTGACCGTTTCCACCACCTCTCTCTCTGTTTTGTTGTTCGTCAGAAAGGTCTTATAACCATCACAAAATTTATAAGCCTTATCAACGGTTGTCTGTTTCCATTGGTCAAAACAAAACTTTCGTTTCAACCCCAGTAAGTTTGGTTTTTGTTTCCTTGGCATGGGGGAATTTTATCATCTCTGCCTCAAAAGTGTTGAATTTTATCTAGTCCTTCTTTAACTCCAAATTGGAGTAACCTGACAAAAACGGTCGGATCTAAAGCATAAACAACAGCAAAAGAGCCGACAAAGATAATTACCGCCAGCCACTTAGTGTATCGACCTCGGGTGCGACTAAAGAGAACTGCCGACAATATGGCCATTACTGTCGGGGCCATCACCTTAATATCCCCCAAAGGAATGACCCGCCCACCGATTTTTCGTTGTTCTGTCCCCAAAAAGGCCGCCAGATCAAAGCTAATATTCTTCATAATCAGCAAAATCTCTAAAATAAAAACCACCAACAGTCCTATGGAGGCGCTTTTAGTTGAGGCGCCCTCAGTCCTATAAACTTCATAAAGAACGGTAGGAATCAGAAATAACATTATTGTCAGCGGGCTTGAAGCATTAAGACCCCAAAAAATCCCCAATCCGGCCAAAAGACTCAGTCCTAAGCAAATTGATGTAGCGTGTTGATAAGGTTTGGCCATACAAGCAGTCCTGTTACAAGAGTACCATCAATATTTTCACTGAGTCAAGAAACCGGTCCACCCAAACCTTGTTATGGAATGTTGGGCTGTAGTATAATAAGCCCTATGCCAAACGGGCAGGGGATCAATTTGTTCCATGACTTACCCATGGGGCCACAACCACCTAAAAAGTTGTGGGCCGTTATAGAAATCGCCAAAGAAGGCAGAAATAAATACGAGTACGACAGAGAAAACTCCTTATTTAAACTGGACAGAGTCCTTTATGGCGCCGTTCACTATCCCACTGATTACGGTTTTGTCCCTCAAACCTGGAGCCAAAAAGAAAAAGACCCACTTGATGTCATGGTTATCTGCACCAACTCCAGTTTTACCGGTTGCGTGGTCGAAGTTAGACCGGTCGGTTTGTTCAAAATGATTGATCGCGGTATCGCTGATCACAAAGTCATCGCCATAGCCACCAAAGACCCTCGCTTGGATCACATAAAAAAAGTAAGCGACTTAGGCCCCCATTTCAAAAAGGAAGTTTCCAATTTTTGGGAAAATTATGCCGAACTTCAACCAACCAAGACAATTAAAATACTGGGCTGGGGAGGAGTAAAAGAGACAGAAGCCAAAATTATCAGCGAACATCAAGTATACAAAAAAGTATTTCCCGACCAGTAGTCAATTCTGTTATATTAATTTATGATCTCATCTTCTGGATGGAAACTGTGGTTGGCTTTTTTAGTCGTCAACCTAATACTCTTGAACGTCGGACTGGCTTTTCTTTGGCAAAATCGCCGCCAACCTATCTCGACACCATCCGACAAAAACAACTCGCCATCCTATCAAGAGCTAGAAACAAAATTAAATCAACTTAAAGATACTCTTACTCAACTCCAATCTTTACAGACTGCCACTACCACAGGTTTGCCCGCCGTGGAGGGCACTCCGCTGTCCGAGCGAAGCGTCGGACCATCGGAGCCCGTCAAAACCAAAACCACCACCTATATGCCCATTCCCGGCTCCGGTAGTATTCTGTCTTACGACTGGGTAAATTTATCCGGCACTGAGTTTTATTTCAATCCGGCTGATTTCCCCGGTCTTGTCGAAGTTCGCTTCGAAGCCAATATGAGACTTTTTAACGGTAATGGCCTGGCCTTCCTTCGTCTCTTTGATACTACTAATGGTATCGAAATCTGGTATAGCCAAATTCAAACCGGTAATCAGGACAGCACCGTGGTTGTTTCCGACCCCCTTCCGTTTCGTTCCGGTAATAATCTTATTGTCGTCCAAGCCAAAAGCCTCACCGCCGACACCACCGTTTTTAATTCCGGTCGTCTTAAAATTGTTACCAAGTAACCTACTTCCACACCCCCGCAATTTTTTCGCCACACTCTTTACACTTACCTTCCTCCAATCCCTCTTTTTCCGCCCCTGCCGCAGGCACTCCGCTCGACCCCGAAGTATATCGGGGAAGCATCGGAGCTGCATACCCGACTCTCTCAATCAGTAAATTATTACATTGGGGACAAACGGTTTTGCTATGTTCTTCATTCGGCACATTGCCCACATACACATAGTTCAGCCCTGCCTTTTTACCTATTTCCCAAGCCTCTTCTAGTTTTCTCCCATCCGTCGGGTCTTTATCCCTCATCTTATAGTCCGGACGAAAAGCTGTTACATGCCATGGAATATCCACACTTAAACCAGCCATAAAATCGGCCACTTCTTTCAGTTCTTTTTTACTGTCGTTTTCATCGGGAATAATTAAAGTAGTTAGTTCCAACCACACCCCCGTCTTAAAAATTTTTCTAATATTTCTCAATACCGGTTCAATTTTTGCCACACAAATCTTCCTGTAAAAACCCTCCCTTAAACTCTTAATGTCTATATTAATGGCATCAAGGTAGGGGACTATGCTTTTTATTGATTCATCCGACTCGAATCCATTACTTACCCACACATTTTTTAGCCCCGCCGTTCTCGCCAGTTTCATCGTTTTCAAGGCATACTCCACAAACACCGCCGGTTCATTATAAGTATAAGCTATCGACTGACAACCCTTATCTTTTGCCAATCTCACCACTTCTTCCGGTTCACATCTAACTGAATATTTGTTAATTAAACTCTTCAAACCTTCCCGATTCCCCTTTAACTTTTTAGCCGCTTGTGACTGAAACCAGTTTTGACAAAAAGCGCAATCAAAATTACACCCTAAAGTACCAAAAGACAAAGCCTTACTCCCTGGCAGAAAATGAAACAGCGGTTTCTTTTCAATTGGATCCGGTGACAATCCCACTGCTTGGTTATCCACCATTAATTTCAACTTACCTTCATTATTTACTCTGACCCCACAAATTCCCACTCCGTTTTTCTTGATTTTACATCTCCAACTGCAGGCCAAACACTCTACCACTCCATCCTCCAGCACTTTAAAAAATTTATTCTTCACTTAACTATTCTATGATAAAGCAATGAACAATAAAATCCCCATCTTACTTTTCACCGCTATTTTGCTCTTCTTCATCATTTTGCTTAAAATAAGACAGATGAATGCTCAGCCGTCGCCATCTCAATCCTCAGTTACTTCTGCCCAGGTCCGCCCCGCCGCTTTTGCCGGCCAATTTTACCCCGACCACTCCGACCGGCTCTCCTCTCAGATAAACGATTTTTTATCTGCCGTAGGCACTCCGCTCGAGCCAAAGGCGAGCATCGGAGCCCTGCCCCTGCCAAAGGCACCCCGCTGGTCCGACGTTACGTCGGACCCATCGGGGCCCCAAATCTTACTGGTTCCTCATGCCGGCATAGATTTTTCCGGCCAAACCGCCGCCCACGCCTACAGTACCATCAAAGACTCCAAAATAAAAAACGTTATTCTGCTTGGCCCTTCTCATCACGCTCTTTTTTCTGGTATTGCCATCGATAATTCCCAATTCTGGCAAACCCCACTGGGTCGAGTTGCCATCAATCAATCTCTGGCCAAAAAACTTGTCTCCGCTCCTCAAATAACTTTCAACACTTCCGCCCATCGACAAGAACACTGTCTTGAGGTTCAATTGCCTTTCCTCCAAACCGTCTTAAAAGATTTTACTATCATTCCCATTTTGATCGGCCAAACCGATCAACCGACTCTTGACCTTCTGGCTCAAAAAATCACTCCTCTACTAAACGACTCCACCATTCTTATTATTTCTTCCGATTTGTCACACTACCCGAATCAATCTACCGCTCAAATTGTTGACCAAAAAACCATCGATGCTGTCCTGTCTGTTGATCCTTCTGTTTTTGATACCACCATGTCTTCCCTTCGCCAACAATATTCCGCCATTGATACTTTTGCCTGTGGCCACCAGGCCATAAAAGTCGGACTTACCATCGCCCACAACCTCGACCTCGAAGCTCAACTTCTTGACTATACCAATTCCGGCCACATCACCGGTCAACCTGATCGTGTCGTTGGCTATGCCGCTATCGCTTTTTACCATTCTAATCCCGCAACGCCTGCCCCGCCTGCCCCGCAACGGCCGGGGCCACTGCCGGGGGCTGGGGTCTCCCCCGATCAACTTAATGCCCCTGACCAAAAAACTTTACTCAATTGGTCCCGAAAAGTTTTAACAACCTATATCGAAAATCAAGAAACCCCTGACGATCCGTCTCCCTCTCCCTCTTTTGATCAAAAAAGAGGCGTTTTTGTCACTCTGCATCAAAACGATCAGTTGCGTGGCTGTATCGGTAATTTTGAAGCCGATCAATCCGTTTGGCAACAAGTTGCCGATATGACCGTCTCCGCCGCCACCAAAGATCCCCGTTTTCCCATCGTCACTGCCAACCAGCTTTCTGACATCACCGTCGAAATTTCTATCCTTTCCCCTCTAAAACAAATCTCCTCCTACCAAGACATTGACCTCTCTAGCCATGGTGTTTATCTTGATTATCGGGGGCAAACTGGCACTTTTCTGCCCCAAGTAGCCACAGAAACCGGTTGGTCCAAAGAGGAATTTTTAGGCCAACTTTGCTCCCAGAAAATGGGACTGTCTTCCGATTGTTACCTTGATCCTGATATAAAAATCTTCGTCTACACCGCCCAGGTCTTTTCCCCGAAATAATCATTCATGCTACTATTAACTATGACCACAAAAACAAAAAAGCCAACAGCCGAAACCATTAAAGTTACCGGCGTCGATCTTCTCAAAAAAGTTAAAGAGTTAGTCAAAGAAGGTAACGTCAGAAAAATCTCCATTCTGGACAAAAAAGGCAAAACCTTAATTGTCTTACCCCTAACCATCGGTGTCGTCGGCGCCGCTCTAGCTCTACCTCTAGCCGCAGTTGGTGTCATCGCCGCTTTGGTCACTGAATGCACCATCAAAGTGGACAGAAATAAGTAGTCAAGTCTCTCTGTTACATGTTAGACTTAAGCATGAAAAAAATAATTCTGCTATCCTCCTTATCCTTATTTTTTTTAATCTACGCCCTGCCCCTTTTGGCCCAAGATCGCCCCAAAGGACTTGATAACAGAGGCCCATTGACCAAAATAACCTTCATTCACCGCAAAAAAGGTCATGCCAAACCTCCCAAACCGGACAAGCCGGGCAAACCACCCAAAGAATCTACTTGCTACGGCTTTCTGGCTAGAGGCACCAAGTGGAAAACAGCCGAAGATTACGTCATTAATCCCACCAACACTGACGGTTTAACTGCCGACTTCATCACCAGCACTCTTGAGGCTGGGGTAGGGGAATGGGAAATCCACGGCGGCGACAACATTTTTGGTCAAAGTAGCCTTGACTCTTCTGCTACTTACGGCATCTATGACTACCAAAACTCAGTCGAGTTCGGTCTCTATCCTGACCCCAACGTCATTGCTGTCACTTCTGTCTGGGGTTATTTCGGTGGTCCTC
>CAYQNE010000040.1:0-5589 GCA_964418875.1 uncultured Gammaproteobacteria bacterium
TACCTACAAAAGGAAATTGTCAACAGATTCAATCAAGTCACCAGTAAACCGGCCAATTTCGAATTTATCAGAGAAGAAATCCAAGCTCACATTGAAACCATTATCAAGAAGAGAACCGACCGTCAGCCCATGGTTTTACCTCTGATAATCGAAGTTTAGTATAATAACTCATGCTTTACAGCCAACTTTTTGGTAAAACCAGTAAAAATGTTACCGTCGATGCCGACAGTATAAACGCCCAATTGCTCAGTCGTGCCGGTTTTATCCAAAAACAACTATCCGGTGTTTACAACTATCTGCCTCTGGGTCTTAAGGTCTTAAGAAAAATCCAGCAAATTATCAGGCAGGAAATGGACGCTATCGGTGGTCAAGAAATCCTCATGCCGGTTTTATCTCAAGAGAAAGATTGGGTTACCACCAAGCGCCACCGCATGGATGTACTCTTCCATCTTCAAAGTCAGGCTGGCACTTCCTTGGTTCTCAATCCTACCCATGAAGAAATAGTTACTCCCTTGGTCAAGAAATACACCTTTTCCTACAAAGACCTGCCCGTTTCGGTTTATCAAATTCAAGACAAATTTCGCGACGAACCTCGGGCTAAATCCGGCTTGCTTCGTGGCCGGGAGTTTAACATGAAGGATCTCTATTCCTTTCACAAAGATTCCAAAGACCTTGATTCTTTCTATCAACTGGCCCAAAAAGCCTATTTCAAAATCTTTTCCCGGCTTGATCTCAAACACACCATTCTCACTTTTGCTTCTGGTGGCAGTTTCAGTAAATATTCTCACGAATTTCAGACCATCAGCCTCACCGGAGAGGACACTATTCATTATTGTCCTAAATGTAAAGTTGCCGTCAACAAAGAGATAATCTCAACCCAATCCTCCTGTCCTCAATGTGCCAATCAAAAACTTGAGCTTAAAAAATCAATCGAAGTCGGTAATATTTTTAAACTGGGGGATAAATTTTCTTCCGCCTTTAATTTTTCTTATCAGGATAAACAGGGAAAAATTCATCCGGTTATCATGGGCTGTTACGGTATTGGACCCTCTCGAGTTATGGGAGCCATCGCCGAAATTTCCCACGACAAAAACGGTCTTATCTGGCCTGATTCTGTCGCCCCTTACCAAGTCCATCTTGTCGGTCTTGATCTTTTTCAAGCCAAAATCAGCCGGTCGGCTAAAGATCTTTATCGGCAACTCCAAAAACAAAACATTGAAGTCCTCTACGACGACAGAGTTGATGTGTCAGCTGGAGCCAAATTTGCCGATGCCGACCTGATCGGCATCCCCATTCGCCTCGTTATCAGTCAACGAAGCCTCCAAAAGGACGGAGTAGAACTAAAACATCGTCACTCCAATAAAACCGAAATTATCCCTCTCAAGCAAATCATCGACAAGATAAAATAACCCCATCTTTCCTTGTACCTGTTATACTTAATCTATGGCTAAACGCGGTCGTAAGAAAAAAGGTATAACCAGGATTGTCCCCCGACTTAAGTTGAAAACTAGCACCGTTCAATCTATCTTTTTTGTTTTCTTTTTCATCCTGGCCATTATATCGGTTTTTTCTTTTCTCCAGATTGGTCCGGTTCCGGCTAATTACAATCGGATTCTAAATAATTATTTTGGTTTTACTTCGGTGTTGCTACCTTTTCTGTTTATCCTCATCGCTCTCTTGTTTGCCAAAATTAAAAGTCAACTCAAAGAACCCAATATCTTCTTGGGTTTCTTGATCATGTTCATTTCTATCTTATGTCTTTTTCAGCAGGGATTGATCGGCAGTTTTCTTTGGCGGCAAATCCTCTCTCTCTTTACCGAAATCCCCACCTTTCTGATTTTCTTTTTCTCTTTCATCGTCGGTTTCGTAGTTCTTTTTGATACTTCGGTGGCCCAAATCGTCAAGTTTATTACCTCCACCATTGCCATTATCAAAAAATACTCAGTTGGTAGTGTCAGAAAAAGAAAGAAAAAAAAGGAGGCATTTATTGAACAGACAGAACTATCCTCTTCGGACTCTGCCCCCGTTCCTAGTCCCACCCACCAAGTCACCGATTCCCCTGCCTTTTCACCCTCTCTGGCCACCTCTTCTTCTACTAATCAAGTTTGGAAGTACCCCCCCATTTCCATTTTCGACAGTACTCCCGGCACCAAAGCCGACAGGGGAGATGTTCGCAAAAATGCTCAAATTATTGAGCAAAATTTAGATTCATTCGGCATCACCGCCCGTGTCGCCGAGGTTAACAACAGTCCCTCCGTCACCCAATATGCTCTCGAAGTGGCTCTGGGTACCAAATTAGCCAAAATTGTCGGACTAAGCAATGACTTGGCCATGGCCCTAGCCGCCCCCGGCGGACAGATTAGAATAGAAGCCCCTATTCCGGGGCGATCTTTGGTCGGTATCGAGGTCCCCAATCGATCTCTGGAAGTCGTTCCCATTCGTCCCTCTTTAGCTTCATCAATAATGAAAAATGCCAAGTCGAAACTAACTGTCCCTCTGGGCATGGATGTTGGCGGTAAAATTAAGGTCACCGATATTGCCAAGATGCCACACATTCTGATTGCCGGACAAACAGGTTCGGGAAAATCTGTCTGTATTAATTCCTGGATTTCTTCTATTCTGTTCCAGGCTTCTCCCGACGAAGTTCGGCTGATTATGATAGACCCCAAACGGGTTGAACTGACTCCATACAACGGCATTCCTCATCTTTTAACTCCGGTCATTACCGATCCGGAGAAAGTTATCTCTTCTCTTAAATGGGCTGTTGCCGAAATGGAACAACGTTACAAGATGTTTACCAAAGTTGGCGCTAAAAACATTGAGTCCTACAATAATATGGCCGGTTTTCAATCTATCCCATACATTCTTATTTTTATTGATGAACTGGCCGAAATTATGCTTTTCTCCCCTTCTGAGGTTGAGGATAACATCTGTCGATTGGCTCAAATGGCTCGAGCCGTTGGTATCCATCTGGTCATTTCCACTCAACGACCCTCGGTCAATATCATTACCGGTCTTATTAAGGCCAACATTCCCACCAGAATTTCTTTTGCCGTCGCCTCCATGATAGATTCTCGGGTTATTCTCGATTGTCCCGGAGCCGAAAAATTATTAGGTCGAGGAGACATGTTATACATCCCGCCCGATTTAGCCAAACCGCTTCGTATTCAAGGATGCTTTATCTCGGAAAAAGAGACCAAGGCCTTGATTGACTATCTTAAGCGGCAAAAGACCATCGAATATAACGACCAGATTACCAGCCAACCCATTCTCAGCCCCGCCTCTTCAAGTAAAAATCTTATGTCCGTCAATGGTCAAGAGAGAGATGCTCTATTTGATTCTGCCGTCAATCTTATCCACGCTTCCGGTAAGGCCTCGGCTTCTCTAATGCAGCGCCGTCTAAAAATTGGCTATGCCCGTGCCGCTCGTATTCTAGACCAACTGGAAAGGGCCGGTTTTGTCGGTCCCTCCAATGGGGCCAAGCCCCGTCAAATACTAAAAGCCCTGCCTGCCGACACCATTAATCCGTCGTAACCAATTAATGTTTCGCACCGCCGACTTACTCAAAAAAACCAGACTGGAAAGGGGTCTTGAACTGGAAGATATCTCTAAAAAACTCAAAATCCCCCTCAAATACCTCTTGGCCATAGAGGAAGAGGACCTCACCCACTTCCCTCAAGAACCCTACTGCTCTTTGATTGTCAAAGACTACGCCCAGCAGATTGGCTTAGACGGTCAAGAAATCATTCGCCTTTTTCATCGCGACTTCGCCGTCAAACAAAAAACCAAATCTAAAAACAAAAAACTATTTGCCTTCACCCCCCAGTTCACCTTTACCTTTCTCACCGTTGTTTGTATTTGTGTTTTTTGTTCCTATCTCATTCTTGAATATGCCAAATTTAATCGCCCCCCCAAAATCATTGTTAATTGGCCGGTTTCTACTGATATCAATCAGCCCGTTTTGCAAATTTCCGGCACTACCGATCCCGAGTCTACCGTTAGGATAAATCAGGATCTGATCATAGTCGATGTTTCCGGTAAATTCAACAAAAAACTCGAACTGTCTCCGGGAGAAAATAAAATTATCATCGAGTCCAAATCACCGGCTGGTAAATCCGCCATCATTGAAAAAATTTTTAATTTTACCCCCTGAAATTTTTATTTTTTTAATCTATACTAAAAACATGGACACCACTCAACTAGTCATCACCATCAGTATCATCTCTGTTTCCGCTATCATCGTCGCCAGCGGTATTTGGCTGATTCTTATCCTCAAAGAACTTCGTCACACCATCAAAAAGACCAACACCATTATTGACGACGCCAAATCTCTCACCACCTCTATAGTCCAACCTATCTCCTCTCTTTCGGAATTTTTAATGGGTTTCAAAAACGGCCTTCACCTCTTTAACAAAATATTTCCCTCTGACCAAAAAGCAAAATCTTCTTAACATGTCTCCAGATAATCAGAAAACATCCGCTTCATCCACTCCCAGCTTCATCACTGGTCTGTCTTGGGGGCTTATTGTTGGTTTTATCCTGGCTCTTTTTATTCATCGAAACAATCCAAAACTTTTCAACCACTTGTCCAAAAAACTCCATCAATTACTCAAAGACATCTTATCTCCCGCCTCATCTCCACCTCCCCTTTCATCTCCTCCCTCTTCTCCTGCCCGTCGCTCCTCCCCCCGTCGCCCCAAAACCTTCACTCGTTCCCGGAAGTAGACCTAGGGGTGTTATAATTTACCCATGACAGCCAAAGAATTAAAGAAGAAATTCGTCACTTTTTTTACTGATAAACACCATCGTGAAATCCCTTCTTCTTCTCTGATTCCCGAAAACGATTCTACCACTCTTTTTATCTCTGCCGGCATGCATCCCCTGGTACCTTATCTTTGCGGTCAGACTCATCCTTTGGGTAGAAGGCTGGTCAATGTTCAAAAATGTCTACGCACCGGGGACATTGAAGAAGTCGGCAACACCCACCATCACACCTTTTTTGAAATGTTGGGTAATTGGTCACTGGGGGATTATTCCAAAACCGAAATGATTCCTTGGAGTTTTGAATTCTTAACCAAACACTTAAAGATCAACCCTGACCATCTTCATGTCACCTGTTTTGCCGGTGACCAGGACGCCCCCAAAGATAACCAAACAGCCAAACTTTGGCAACAACTTGGCATTCCTTCTTCCAGAATCCATTTTTTAGGAAAAAAAGATAATTGGTGGGAAGCTGGTTCTACCGGACCCTGTGGCCCCGATACCGAAATGTTTGTTGACACTTCTCCCCACAAGCCGTCGGTAGACTTCGACCAAGGTTGTCGTCAGCAAAGATACGTAGAAATTTGGAACGATGTTTTCATGTCTTACGATAAACAAAAAGATGGTTCTTATACCAAACTAACTCAACAAAATGTTGATACCGGCATGGGTGTCGAGCGTACTGTGGCCATACTTTCCGGTTTCGAAGATGACTACCTGACAGATATTTGGCAACCCATTATTCAAAAGATAGAAAAAATTTCCGGCCGGTCATACCAAGATCCCAATTGCCAAAAATCTATGCGTATTATTACCGACCATATCCGT
>CAYQNE010000041.1:0-5542 GCA_964418875.1 uncultured Gammaproteobacteria bacterium
ATTTTTGAGTGCCAAGAAAATGATGCCGGCGGCTAAGGTGGATGCTAGTGTGGCTAAAAAGACAAAAGATAAGGAAGACGATATGGCGGTGGCGATGAGGAACCAATCTACTTATATGATGCCATTGATGACATTGGTAATTGGATGGAAATTTAGTTTGGGGATATTGTTGTATTGGTTTGTCAATTCGGCCATGATGTTGGGACAACAGGTGTGGGTGAAGAGAAAGAAGTAGGTGGGTGAACGTGGTAAAATAAGCGCCATGGACAACAAGAAAAGAAACAAGGCCATACTGAAAACAGTTTGTGGTTTGTTGGAAGAAATGAACATAGCGGTTAAGGATGCTTTTGTGGAAGATGTTTTAGTAGAAGGAGAAGAAACGGAGGGAACTGAGCAGGTATTGGTAGGAGTGGAAGTGGAGAGTCCGGCAATTTTGATCGGTTTTAAAGGGAGAACTTTATCGTCGTTGCAATTTATCATGTCTCTAATGGTGAAGAAAGAATTAGATCGATGGGTGAGAATTCTTTTGGATATTAATGGTTATAGGGGGGAGCAAAAAAACAGACTAGAGGATAGGACGGCGGAAGCAATCAAGGAGGTTTTGGGAGGTGGAGAGGCGGTAAGATTGCCGGAGATGAGTTCTTTTGAAAGAAGACTTTGTCACATGGTGGCGGCTAAAACAAAAGGGGTGGTGAGTGAGTCGGAGGGAGAAGGAAGAGATAGACATGTGGTAATTAAGCCGGAAATTAAAGAGAAAAAAGAAACTAAAAAGAAAAAGGTGAAGAAAAAAAAAGTGATAAAGAAGGAAAATAAGAAGGAAAACAAGAAGAAAAAAGCTAAGAAGTGATATTATAAGACTGTGAAGAGATACAGTAGGAAAGCGGAGAGAGTTTTGGTATTTTTGTTTTTGTTGTTTTTGCCGACACAGTTAGGGAAACATTTTTGGCCGGAATGGAGTCGGGTGATGGGAGTGCGAGTGGATTACTTATCCCCCACTGTTTATTTTTTGGATGTGTTGTGGTGTTTGGTTTTTGCCATAGATAAGAAGCGACGGAAAAGATTGACAGGGTGGAGTTGGTTGATTTTGTTAGCGATAAACGTGATGGTGGCTGAATATAGATGGGTGGCAATTTACCGGTGGTTGAGGATATTACAAATGTGGTGGATGGTGGTTTATCTGAAAGAGAAAAAAGGTTGGGTAAAGGAAAATTTGAAAACAATAATACCAGTTTGGATAATTGTAGAAAGTCTGTTGGGGTTGGGGCAAATTGCCAAGGGAGGTAGTTTGAATGGTCTGTTTTATTGGTTGGGAGAGAGAAGTTTTAGTTATAGCAGTATTGGGGTGGCTCAAGTGGCGTTGTGGGGGCGGGGTTTGGTAAGAGCTTATGGAACTTTTTCTCATCCAAATAGTATGGCCGGGTTTTTATTGGTGGCGGTATTGTTATGGATAAACTACAAACCACGAATAGGGAGAAGTCGAACGGGGAGTCGGGTGTGGTGGTGGTTGGTGTGGTGGTCAGGAATAGTGGGGGTAGTATTGGCAGGAAGTCGAACGGTATGGTTGACAACGCTGATTTTGTCGATGTTAATTTTTGGCAAAAATAGTAAAAAAGTTTGGGGGGTTGGTTTGATGTTGATAGGAATGTTTATTTTGGTGATGGCTGGAGTGGGGGTTAATTATATGGTGGGAGATTTTTTGGGTGGGTGGGACAGGGCCGGTTGGAGTAAAAGAGTGGGGTTAAATTGGGCGGCGATAAAGATGGTAAAAGACAATTTGTTTTGGGGGACGGGAGCAGGTAATTTTTTGGTTAGACTTCCCTTTTACCAAAAAGAAGTCGGGTCTTATTGGTTGCAACCGGTGCACAATATAGGGTTGTTGATACTGAGTGAATGGGGTTTGTTGGGAGGGGTGTGGTTGGGGTCGATGTTTAGACGGTGGGGGAAAAATATAAGGATGGGGGTGGTAGAAAAGTTAGTAGTGGTGGCGGTATTAGCAACCGGAATGATGGATCATTATTGGGTGACCTTACCACAAAATAATTGGTTTTTAGTTGTGTTTTTGGCAATGTTACTGAGATAATAAGAAGTGTTTAGAAAGCCTGTTTTCAATACTTTAGTCCAGATAGCCGGTAAGGGTTTAACGGTGTTGTCGGGTTTGGTGACGACGGCGATTTTGATTCGGGGGCTGGGAGTAGACGGTTATGGTTTTTATATTTTGATTGGTTCCAGTTTTTTATTGCTGGATTCTTTAGCTGATTTTGGCAGCAAGATTATCGGAGTAAGAGAGTTGGCGGCGGGAAGAAGAAAAAGATTGTGGGTGTGGAGAGATATTTTTTGGTTAAGGGTATTGATGACAATGGTGGCTTTTGGGGCGGGATTAGTACTGGTGATGTTTTGGCCGGGATTGAGGCAGGTTCGGGTAGCGGCGGTAGTGGCTTTGTTGATGTTGTGGCCGACAATGGTGGCCGGATGTTTGGAGATTGTGTGGCAATGGAAACTAAAAATGGGGATGAAGGTAATAACAAACGTTTTGTTTTCGGGATTGTTTTTGGGGTTGATTTGGGTGGGAAGAGATAAGATAAATTTGCTGAGTGTTTATATGTGGGCACTGATAGCCAGAGGCTTGAGTTTGGTGGTGGGAGGGCGATTGTTGTGGAGAGATTGGAAGTTTGATGTGAGGAAATTTTTTGAAGTAAAAAAAGCCAAGGTGCGACAGTTGTGGTTCGATTGTTGGCCAATGGGGGTGTATTTATTAGTATTTACTTCTTATGATCGGGCGGTTGATTCTTTGATGATTGACAGATGGTTGGGGATGGAAGCGGTGGCTTGGTATGGTCTGGCTTATAAAATATATGCAGTGTTGATTCAGCCGGCTTATTTTTTTACAGCGTCAATTTTTCCTTTGATGACCCGCCAACAGTCACTTCGTTCCAGTTTTGGCGGGCAGGCCAGAGGAAAATCAAAAAGAATATTGATTCGGTCGATGGGGTTGCTGATGGTGGGGTTATTAGTGTTGATACCGACGGCTTATCACTTGTCGCCGTGGGTGGTAAAAGTGTTGGCGGGTGATGGTTTCGGGGCTTCAGTAGACATATTACGAATTTTATTAATGGCTTTGGTTTTTTCCTATTTAAATCATTTGGTCGGTTTTGGTTTGATTTCTAAGGGAGGACAAAAACAAATGTTGTGGTTGGGGTTGATAAGTCTGTCTTTTAATTTTGTGGCCAATTGGTGGACAATTCCCCGTTTTGGTATTAGAGGGGCGGCCATAGTAACAGTATTGACTGAGGGGTTGTCGCTAGGTTTGGTTTCAGCTAAATTGGGACGGGTAAAAAAGGCATAAACTGATAGGGTTTTGGGTTTAATATTCTGACACTTTTTCTTTCTATTTGGCCGTCAAAACAAGTAATCATGACGTTTTGACGGCTTTAAATTTGAGGCTAAACCCCACTTAAATTAATTTGTTTATAAGAACAGTTTGGTGATAAAAGGTCATTTGATGTTATGACGCTTTTCACATGGCCAAGAAGAGAGAAAAAAAATTTGAGAGGTTTTGGATAAAAATAACCGCATGATTACCGTAATTTAACCGTATGTCTTTGAATAAAATAACCGGGGAACATAAAATGAGCTATGGATTCTTCTTTGCCAACGGTGTTGATTTATGGAGTAGATAACTTTGTGGCCAGGAAATTGGCCAGAGAAATATTAAAAAAAGAGATGAATGTGGTGGGGGTGGGGAGTTGGGTAACGGGGTTGGGAGATCTGGTAAATTTTTCTTATGTAAGTGATGTGACGGAGATTGACATTAATTTCACATATTTGTTTGATTTTGTCGGCAGTGAATTAGTGTGGAAAAAAGCGACCAAGATAGGGGCAAAAGTGACAGTGGTTGGCAGTAATGATCGAGACAGGGCCGGTTTGATAAAAAATAATTTGGAGAAGTTGGAGGCTAACTGGAGGATGGTGGAGGCGGTGGGAGTTTATGGCCCGGGGATGCGACCAAGGGGGTTTTTGGCAGAGGCGATTATAAAGGCGGTGAAAAATAAGAACTTGGTGTTGCCGTCTTTGGAAACAAGGTTTCGGTTGTTGGCGGTGGATGATTTGGTGGAGGTGATAATGAGAGCCACTTTTTTGTCGGGAACAGAAAAGGAAATCTTTTTTATAGCAGGGGAAGAGACAGGGTCAAGAGAGGTGGCTGAAGTGTTGATTGAAGAAGCCAAGATGACCAGACATAAAGTAATGGGGGTGAAGGGGGCGGTGGATATTTGGGATAAGGAAGAAGTAATGAAAAATTGGGAGAAGTTGAGATGGAAACCAAAGTTGAGTTTTAGGGAAGGAATCGGGGAAACTCTGCAATACTTTTTTTCTAAGGTAGACGAGGAGAGTCGAAAAGGGATTGCCAGAGAGGATGTGGAAGTGGCAACGGGATGGAGAAAAATGAAGGTGGTGGTGGAAGACGAGCCGAGAAAGAAAGAATTGGAGGAGAAAAAAAAGGAAACGGTGGAGGTGGAAATCATAGAGACTAAAAAAACGAAAAGAAATGATTCTGTAAAGCAGGAGGCGAAGAAAGGCAAGAAAAAAGTTTTACAAAGCAGAAGGGGTGATGATGGAGGCGAGGAGAGGGTGGTGAAGAATTCTAATTTGAGACCGGTGGTGGTGGAGGAGGAAGAGGAAAAAAGGGATGAGGTGAGGCAAGAGACAGAGGAGGAACATATCGTCCCGTTTGGCAGGACTGACGTTCCGAAGGTGTCGAAAAAGAAAAAATGGTTTAGATGGAGAAAGGGGGCGGGGATAGGGCTAGTGGCGGGAGTGGTGTTTTTATTAATAGTACCGGTGATTTGGGCCAGAAATGGGTGGTCGATTTACAAGAGCGTAGAAAAAGCGGGGTTGGCAATAAGAGAACAAGAATATGAGAAGGCAGAAAAAATAGCGGAACAATCAATAAGAAAGATAAAAAAAATTGATAAACAAATAGATAGCTGGGGCTTGAACAAGGTGACACTTTTTAGGAACTATCAGACTTTGTTGCGAGTGGGAGAAGATGTGTTGGAGCTGGAGATAGAAGCGGTGGAGTTGGTTGAAGTGGGGGAGAAAATAAGCGGGGCGGTGCTGGGAGATGGAGAGATTGATTGGGAGAAAGATTTGCCTGAATTGAAGAATGGATTGGGATTGATGAGTGCCAAAATGGGAGGATTGCAGGCCCGACTGAATGGGGATTGGGGTTGGTTGCCGGCCAGATGGAAAAGTTGGCCAAACAAAGGAGTAGCTGAGTTGGGCAAGATTAGAGAAATAGTAGATTTGGCAGTGAAAGGCATAGAAATATTGCCGGAGTTTTTGGGGACTGATGGCAAAAGGCGGGAGTATTTGGTGTTATTGCAAAATGAAGCCGAGCTGAGACCCGGAGGTGGGTTTATTGGTTCTTTGGGTTTTTTATCTTTTGAGGGGGGGTATTTGCTCAATTTTGAAGTCAAAGATGTTTATGAGGCGGACGGGCAACTGAAGGGTCATGTGGAGCCACCGGAAGAGATCAAAACCTATT
>CAYQNE010000042.1:0-5453 GCA_964418875.1 uncultured Gammaproteobacteria bacterium
TCACCAAGATCAATGGCGCTTACTAAAAAAAACCGATATCCCCCGCTTAATGCTGGCCTCCTATCAAAACCACACCCTTTCGGCCTTTATGCTTTTTATTTGTGGCGACAGGGCTTTTTATCCTTATGGTGGTTCTGCTCCCGTCAATCGTCAAGTTATGGCCCCTACACTTCTCATGTGGGAGTCGATCAAATTTGCCAAAAGTATCGGTTGTAAAACTTTTGATATGTGGGGTTCCCTGGGCCCCGAGGCCAAACCAAAAGATTCGGCCTTCGGCTTTCATCGTTTCAAGCTTGGTTTTGGCGGCCAACTGGTTCGTTTCGTTGGCACTTATGACCTGGTTCTCGATCCCAACCTCTATCGTCTCTATAATTTGGTTGATAAATGCCGTTGGTGCCTCCTCCGCCTCAAAACTAAACTGCCATTCTCCAGATGATAAAATAGTCCATGTCTTCTCTTAATCTCAAAAGCCTCCGCCACACCGCCCGTTTGGCTCGAATTAAACTGACCCCATCGGAAGAAAAAGTTTTTTTAAAACAACTTTCCTCTGTCATTGACTATTTTAAAATTCTAAAAAAAGCCAACACCAAAAACATCAAGCCCTCCTTTCAAATTATCGACACCGCCAATGTTGTCAGACAAGATATTGTGGCCCCATCCTTATCATCCGATCAAGTTCTAGCCACTGCCCCCGATACCCAAGACGGTTATTTTCGAGTTAAAAGTCCCATTTCAAAATAATGGATTTAAATAATTTAACTATCAGCCAGATTCGTCAATCCCTCCGTCAAAAAAAATTTTCTGCCGTTGAGTTGGTTAATGCTTATCTGTCCCGGATTAAAAAAATCGACCCCAAAATTAAGGCCTTTATTACCGTCACTGATTCAGTCGCTCTGGCTACCGCCAAAAAACTGGATCAAAAAATAAAACAGGGTAAAAAACTGGGCCGACTGGCCGGCGCCGTCATGGCCGTTAAAGACATTTATCTGACTAAAGGCATCAAAACCACCGCCGCTTCTCAAGTATTAAAAAATTATATCCCCCCTTATTCCTCCACCGTTTACCGACGACTGATTGATCAGGATGCCGTCCTGATTGGTAAAACTAACACCGATGCCTTTGCTTTTGGTGTTTCCACTGAAAATTCTGGATTTTTTACCACCAAAAATCCTTGGAATTTAAACATAGTTCCCGGTGGCTCTTCCGGCGGTTCCGCCGCCGCCCTAAGTGCCAATCTCTGCACTTTTGCTCTAGGTACCGACACCGGTGGCTCCATTCGTCAACCGGCTTCTTTTTGTGGCCTTTCCGGCATCAAGCCCACTTACGGTCGTAATTCTCGTTATGGTATTACTGCCATGGCTTCTTCTTTTGATTGCCCCGGTGCTTTTGCCCGCCATGTCAACGATCTGGCCCTTCTTACTCAAGTCACCGCCGGCGCCGACTCTCATGATGCTACTACTTCCACCACTCCTGTCCCCGATTATCCTCATCTGCTTGATCAGACAAAACTTAAAAGTCTAAAAATTGGTTTGCCCCGCGAATATTTGTCCACCGGCATTGATTCTCAAGTCAAAAAACTAGTCCTTCAAGCCGCCGCCACTTTAAAAAAACAAGGCGCCAGCTTAATTAATATTTCTCTCCCCAGTACCGACTTAAGTCTTGCCGTTTATTATGTCCTAGTCCCCAGTGAAATTTCCGCCAATATGGCTCGATATGATGGTATTCGTTTTGGTTCTTCCAAAAAAGACACCAAGAATCTCTTGAGTCATTACATGGAAACCCGGGGAAAATACATGGAAAGCGAATTAAAGCGCCGGATTATCATTGGCACCTACGCTTTATCGGCCGGTTATTATGATGCTTACTACACCAAAGCCGCTAAAGTTCGCACTCTGATCAAAAACGAATTCGCCACCGCCCTTACCAAGGTCGATGTTATTCTGGCTCCGGTTTCACCCACTCCGGCCTGGCCTATAGGCGAAAAAGTTAACGACCCTTTGAAAATGTATATGGCCGATGTCTACACCTGTCCCGTCAACGTGGCCGGCTTACCCTCTCTGGCTCTGCCTTGTGGCTTCACTGACAAAAAACTCCCGGTTGGTTTCCAACTTATTGGTAATTATTTTGAAGAAACCAAACTTTTCTCCCTCGGCCATCAGTTTCAACAGTTGACCGATTATCATCTAAAAAGTCCAAGTTTATGAAAACCACTCCCATCATCGGTCTCGAAGTCCATTTGGAGCTAAAAACCAAATCCAAGATGTTTTGTGCTTGTTCTGCCCAGCATTTCCACATTGACCCCAACACTCACACCTGTCCTGTTTGCTTGGCTCTACCCGGCGCTCTGCCGGTTCCCAATCAAACCGCCCTGGATTATTGTGTCAAGCTCGGTTTGGCTCTCAACGGTCGCATTAACCGCCATTCTTTTTTTGAGCGTAAAAATTATTTTTACCCTGATTTACCCAAAGGCTATCAAATCAGTCAATACCAGCAACCATTGTCTATCGGTGGACATATCAAAGTAGGGGATAGAACCATCCGTATCAATCGGGTCCACATGGAAGAAGATACCGCCAAGTCAATTCATCAAGGCGGCTATGTCCTAATTGATTTCAATCGTTCCGGCGTTCCTTTGGTAGAAATTGTTTCCGAACCCGATCTCATTTCCGCCATTGAAGCCAAAAAATATCTTAATAAAATTCAGCAACTGGTTCGTTATCTGGGCATCTCCGACGCCGATATCGAAAAAGGCTCCATGCGTTGTGAACCTACCGTTAATTTAAAAATCCAAAAAGATGGCAAGACCTACTACACCCCTCTGGTCGAGATAAAAAATGTTGCCTCCCTTACTGGGGTTCAAAATGCCATTGATTACGAAATCAGCCGTCAACTTAAAGCCTTCCGAAAAACCGGTCAAATTAAAGATGACGTTAATAAAACCACCCATGGTTGGGACGCCGATAAAAAAGTTACTTTCCTTCAGCGACACAAAGAAGGCTCATCTGATTATCGCTATTTTCCCGAACCCGATATCCCGCCCATCACTTACACCCAAAAACAAATCGACAAAATAAAGAAAACCATCCCCGAACTGGCCGATGCCAAAATTAAAAAATGGAAAGCCCTCAAGTTGTCGGATTATGATGCTAATTTGCTGGCCCAAGATCAGACTTTGGCCGATCTTTTTGGTCGCACCATAAAAGATAGTTCCGGTTTGGATTTTATAAAAGGTGTCGCCAACCTAATCAACGGACCTGTCAGAAAATGCAAAAATGATTTTCCTCAAAAATCACTAAAAATTACCCCTGCCAATCTGGTTCTAGCCGTCAAGGCGGTTTTATCTGATCAGATTTCTTGGACCACTGCTAAAGAAAACATCTACCAAAGTGCCAAAACCGGAGAAAATGTTATCAAATTAATTAAGAAAAAAGGTCAATTCCAACTTTCCGACACTACCAAGCTAGAAAAAATCATCAAGAAAGTTATTGCCGGTAACCCTAAGGCGGTAGAGGACTACAAAAAAAATTCCAACACCATCGGTTTTTTAATCGGCCAAGTCATGCGCGCTTCCGGTGGCTCCGCCAATCCCCAACTGGTTCACCAACTATTGCGAGAACAAATCAACTGAGCCAAACAATCTCTCAGTTGTCCTTTTACAGATGGTCTTTGTAATTTACTTTGAACCTCCGCTCTTATTTGTCTAATTCTTTCTCTGCCCACCCCTAGTCTCGTTCCCACCTCCTCGTTATTCCAAGCCTTTCCGTCTCTTAGTCCAAAACACAATTCCATTACTTCCATTTCTCTTGATTCAAGCTTCCTTGCTAAAAGGACCAATATCTCCTTTTTTACCAATTTGGACAAGACAATCTTTTCGGGATTTCCATCGAAACCACTTTCATTTCGAGAGTCTACTTCTATATTAAAATGACCACGATGTATTTGTGTCACCAGGTCAGCATATTTATCAGTCAAGTTTAGTTCCCTTATAATCTCCCTTATTTCTTCCAAATCCCCAGTGGTTGCTGGCCTCCCATTTTCCTCTTCCCAAGTATCAAGAGCCATAAAATATCTCCTGACAACATCAACATTCGTCACCGCGATATGATATTTTCCCGTCACCATCCGTCTCAATCTCGAACTTACATGTCTAAAAACTTGTCCACTCAGGTATTTATTCCGTCCTTTACTCTCCTCGGGTTCCCAGTTAAGAATGGCCACGCCCGCACTATAAAATGCTTCTGTTACCAAGTCTTCATCTTCAATTCCCAATCCTCGAAACCTTTCAACCGCCCCTCGTATACTTTTTACCGATATCCACAACAACTTTTCAAAAGCCTTTCCCCCTTCTTCTTCATCGTCCATTTTCTCTCTTAGAGAAACCATAAATTCATGAGGAACAAAAATTTTTCGCTGGTCTCTCATTGCTGCTATCGTGTCTTTTGATGCAAAAATTCTTTTAATCTCTTCTCCGGCGTCTAATCGTCCTAAAGCCACCTCACGAACCCTTATTCCTGAATCGCAGGAGGGACTTATATCATTTTCTCTCTCGATGGTCATAATTTGAAACCTATAATAAAAAATATTGTATCACGAAACCCCTCATTGCGGTCATTTTCAACGGAAAGAATAACTTCCCTGTTAAAATAAACTAGTGACTTCTTCCAACTTTAAAAAAGAATACGATCGTCTTAATCCCCAGCAGCGTCAAGCCGTTGATACCATTGAGGGTCCCGTTATGGTTATCGCCGGGGCCGGTACCGGCAAGACCCAAACCATTGCTCTTCGTATCGCCAATATTCTAAAAAACACCCAAACCCCACCTCAAAACATTCTCTGCCTAACCTTTACCGAAAACGCCGCTCTCAACATGCGTCAACGCCTTTTATCCATTATTGGCCCTCCGGCCTACCAAGTAAAAATCCATACTTTTCACTCTTTTTGCAACGAAATCATTCTAACCCACCCCGACCAATTCATTTCTGCTCGCAGTCGAGAATCATTGGATGAACTCGATCGATTGGAAATCATTCAGAAATTACTCCAAAAAATGCCGGCTGACTGCCTCATTCGGCCCTTTGGCGAGCCCCTCTTCTACCAAAAACAAATCATTTCCTCCATTCAAAGCCTCAAACGGGAAAATGTCACCCCCCTAAAGCTGAAGAAACTCATCAATGGTCAGAAACAGTTTTTAAAAAAATCCCTACCTCTCTATCAACAATTAAAATCTCTCCGTCTTAATAAGCAATTATCTTCTCAGGTCGAAGACCTTGTCAGACAGCTGGTCAAGGTCTCCCCTCTATCTCTCAAAACCCTTTTCCAGACCCAACTCAACTTATTTTCGTCCGGAACTTTTGACATTGGTCGGGCCAAAAATCCGGCCATTAATTTTAAAAATGCCATATTAAAAATCATCGAGGATTTACAAAAACAAATCGACCGTCAACAAGCCTTAC
>CAYQNE010000043.1:0-5416 GCA_964418875.1 uncultured Gammaproteobacteria bacterium
CCCAAGCTCACTCTCATCTGCAAAAACAACAATGGCGCCAACTATCCCCCCGATTTGTTCTCCGCCAAGACACCGTCAATCGTCAAAAAATTAACCAACTCATCGCCTCTCTCCCTTTCCAACTGACCCCCTCTCAAGTTAAAGTTTGGCAACAAATCAAAACTGATCTGCTTTCCTCTACCACTCCCACCAACCGCCTACTTCAGGGAGATGTCGGTTGTGGCAAAACCATCGTTTCTCTTTTGGCCTGTTATCTAACCCACCTCAACCACCACTTATCACTTTTTCTGGCCCCCACCGAAATCCTAGCCGAACAACACCGCCAAACCTTCACTCAAATCTTCAAAGGTTTGTCTGTCCCAGTCAAATTACTCACCGGCTCATCCAAAACCAATCTAAACAAGATACCCCCAAACTCAATCATTATCAGCACCCACGCCGCCATTTACCAAAAAAAGACTATTGAAAAAAAGATTGGTTTACTCATCATCGACGAACAACACAAATTCGGGGTCAAACAACGATCATTTCTTTCTACCGGCCTGACTCCTCCCCACACCATCACCATGACCGCCACCCCCATTCCCCGCACCATTAGCCTGACCATGATGGGAAACCTTGATTTATCCGTCATTACCCATAAACCCCAAAACCGGCCCTCGGTAAAAACCTTCTTGGTACCTCAAATCAAAGAAAAAAACTGTTATCAATGGATCAGTCAACAAATAACTAAACACCGCCAACAAGCCTTCATCGTTTGTCCCTTCATCCACCCTTCCGAAGCTCTATCTTCGGTCAAATCGGCCACCCAAGAATTCGAATTTTTAAAAAAAACTGTCTTTCCTCACCTCAAACTGGCCCTAATTCACGGCCAAACCAAAAACCAAAACAAAAAAACCATCGTCAAACAATTTCAACAAAATAAAATCAACATTCTGGTCACCACCCCCATCATTGAAGTCGGTATCGATATCCCCAATGCCACCATCATCGTTATACGATCGGCCGACCGTTTCGGCCTGGCTTCTCTCCATCAGCTCCGTGGCCGTGTCGGTAGGGGAGACCAGCAAAGTTTTTGCTATTTTTTTACCAAATCCTCGGAAGAAAAAACGATCCACCGACTCAAATTCCTCCAAAATCACCATGATGGCCTAACCATTTCCAAATACGATCTCAAAACCCGTGGCCCCGGAGAAGTCTTTTCTACTCTCCAACACGGCTTCCCTTCTCTCAAACTAACCACCCTATCCGACACCAAAATCATCGAAATGGGCCAGTCAGTCCTAAAAGACATTATTAAAAACCACCCCAATTTCAATCTCGACACTCTAATCAAACCCACCTCTGATATAATATCCCCATGACCGCAGTACCAAAACACTGGCCTTCCAGCCGAAGACAAGGCAAAAGACGCGCTTCTCAAACTGGCCCTAAACTAATCCAGCTAACCAAATGCAAACATTGTCACCAGCCTAAAAAAGTTGGCTTTGTTTGCCCCAATTGCAACCGGTGAAAAATAAAAACGATCCCCGTCACGTCAGAAGAATAAAAAATATGCAAGCGATTTACGCTCATCTTTTCGGCAACAGCCAACCTCAAGGCCCCGATCTAAAAAAAATCTTAGTTCATCTCAAAAAAATTGATAAAATCATCAAAACCAACGCTCCCAAGTGGCCACTTGATAAAATAAACAAAGTCGACCTTTCCATTCTTCGTACTGCCATTTGGGAATTACTTTACAAAAAAAAGACACCACCCAAAGTCGTTATTGATGAAGCTGTCGAAATGGCCAAAGAATTCGGTTCTCAAACCAGCCATTCATTCATCAACGGAGTCTTGGGTAGTGCCGTCAAAAAGTTAAAAATTATCACCGTCAAACCAAGCAAAAATGACCAAAACACACCTACAACTACAAAAAAAGCTGGGGCTGAAATTCAAGCAAACTAAACATCTCTCCCAAGCCCTAATCCACCGATCTTATCTTAACGAAAACAGAAAAAAAACCATTAAATCCAACGAAAGATATGAATTCTTGGGCGATGCCGTCCTCGAATTGTGGACATCAAACACCATCTTCCATCTCTTCCCCAATTTCCCTGAAGGTAAACTTACCAACCTCAGAAGCCTAATAGTTTGCACCCAAAACCTCTGTCAAGTAGCCCGAAGTATCAATTTGGGTCAATATATCTGTCTATCAAAAGGAGAGGAGGCCAATGGGGGCAGAGACAACTCCTCCATACTGGCCGATACCTTTGAAAGTCTCATCGGTGCCATTTATTTGGATAGTGGTTTTACCGCCGCCGCTGATTTTTTAAAAATGACTCTTTATCCCGGCCTGGTCAAATTATCCCGCCAAAAAGTCTACAAAGATCCTAAAAGTCTTTTTCAAGAACTGGCCCAAGCCCAAAAAGGCATAACCCCTCAATACAAAACCATTTCTGAAACCGGCCCCGATCACCAAAAAATATTTAAGGTCGGTGCCTTTCTAGACGACAAACTTATCGCTACCGGCACCGGCCGATCCAAACAAATTGCCGCCGAAGACGCTTCCGACCAAGCTACCAAAAAACTCCATAATAAGGTATAATCAAAGCCATGTTAAAAGTAAAACTATCTCCTCGAGGCAAAAAAAACCAAATCACCTACCGCATTGTTGTAGCCGAATCAAGAAGTAAAATAAATGGTAAATTCGTCGACAACCTCGGCTTCTATACTCCCCAAACCAAAACATTAAAGATAGACAAGAACAAACTGACCGACTGGCAAAGCAAAGGAGCTCAAATAACGACCGGACTGGACAAACTCCTTAACCCGGACAAATACCCTGACAAACCCAAGAAAAAAAAGAAAAAAGATAAAAGCAAAGCACCCGTCGACCAACCAAGTAAAGAAAAAGAAACCAAACCCGCCAAAAAAACTAAAGACAAACCCGTCCAAAAAACTGAAACTAAAGATACTAAAAACCCTGAAACTAAAAAAGTCAAAGAAAAAAAATAAATGTCTTCACCATCACAAACCCTCACTTTTATCCTCCAAAGTATCCTGGAAGACTCCACTGATGTCACCGTCACCGATCGTCAAGAAAACAACGTCACCATTTTAGAAGTGGCTGCTCCCTCAGAACTAAAGGGGAGAATAATCGGTAAAAACGGTAGAATAATCAACGCCATCCGCATTATCGTCTCCATCTCTTTTCCTCAGCAAAGAATCATCATCCGCATCATCGACTAAAAGGATCTACCCGGTCGTACTCCACAAAATCGCTTCCGCCACCCCCGGACTCTCCTTCTGACACCATTTCATACTCTCCCAACTCCGCCAACAAAACCTCCTCCTTTTCAGTCAACATCAAGTCGGCTAATTTAACCTCTGTCACTCCATATTCACTCTTTTCTCCCACATAAAAAGCTGACACTCTCAAATCTAACTTGACAACCTGTTGCCCGCTAGTCATCTCAAAACTGTCCACCGACAATATTGGCAACGATCTCTCCAGTGCCAGAATGAATTCCAAATACCGATCTTTTTCGCCAGCCACCAGGAACGAAATAGGTACTTTGTCTACCGCCTCCTTTACCGTCTTTATCTCACCCTCCCCCAAACTCATTTCTCCCGGTGACACCGAAAAACTTTGGACATAAAAACCATGTTTCCCGGCTATTTGCTTAATTACCCCCACCAATAAATAAGCGTCTCTCTCCTTCAAAAGCGCCTCGGCCAAAAACGATGATTTCTTTTTCAGTTCCTCCTCATCCACTGCCAACAAATAATCACTCTTCAGGGCTATTGCTTTCGCCTTGCCTCTGACCGATTCTCCTTCCTGCCTCAAATCACCAACTTCCTCCATCTTGGGCATTATTATCAAAGACAAACTAAGCAAAAAAACTATCACTAAAGCCAGCGGCCATAAAAAAATCTTCAGTAGAGAAGTTTCTACTCCAAACAATTTATCCGGCATCTGTATATCCATTTTCATTCCGTTTTTACCTCCACTTCAAATTCCCACACATCGTTCTCAAATGACAAAGCCAATAATTCCATCGACACCAACCCGGGGAATTTTCCCCACAAAGCCGCTTGGATCTTTTCTTCTATCTCGTTGATCCCCATCTCGCTCCTGGTATTCCCAGTCAATCTAAACAAATTTCTAGACTCAAGATCTATGTTGTCCAAATTTATCTCTGACGAAAATAGCGACCCGATCTTCTGCATTGACTCTCCATATTCAAACCTACTCTCCAATACCTGGCTTACCAACTTAGCCCGATATTTCAATCTTTCGCTAACCACCGCATTTTCCGCCAACAATTGGTACTGGTTTAAAACTAAACTATATTTCTTTCTATCCGACTCCAACCTTATCTTAAACACCATCCAAATAATTAAAACCACCACCACCGACCCTAACCAAACTCCACCGAAAATCCAAACAAAATGATTGACCTTCTTTTGCAACCGAATCTTTTTTGCTTGAAACTTAGCCTGATTGGGAAGCAAATTCAAACCCGAGCTCACTTTATCTCCCTTAAGGCCAAACCGGCCGCCAAAGTAAAACGACAACCTTCCGAATTGAGATCCAAAGGCACCGACACTCGCGTCGTATCAATCCTCAAAAAAGGCTGTAGCACTTGCACCTCCAGTCCCAATAATTTAGTTAGCTCTTCCGCCAAACCCGGCAAATTAGCCCCCCCACCACTCAACACCACCAAGTCTATATTTTCTCCCGTCTCCTCCTTAAATAACACCGAGGCCTTCCTCAATTCCTCAGCCATACTGGTATAAGTCGGCAAGATGGCATTTCTAATCTTCCCCTCCAATTCCGACTCTCTCAAACCATAAGCCTTCTTGTACTCCTCTGCCGAGGCCATATCCAACCCCAAATTTATGGAAATAGCCCTGGTCAAAGACTCTCCCCCCATAGACAAAGCCCTGGTAAAAATTATCTTCTCCTTGTTTAGTGACACCACATCCGAATACTTTTCTCCCATATCCATTATCACCACATTACTTTCCGCCTTAATACTATTAACCACCGCCCGTCGCATAGCCACCGCCGGTGACTCCAAAGCCATTAATTCTAAGCCGGCAGCCTTAAACAGCTTTATATACGAATCGATCACCACATTTCTAGCCGCAATTACAAAAACAGTTAAACGACCGGCCTCATCCTCTTCCATTACTTCATAATCAATCAGCACCTTGTCCAGTGGATAAGGAACAAAGGTTTCCGCCTCAAACTTCAAGGCATCCTTAATTTCCGACTCCTTCAACGGTGGCAATCTAACCAACCTGGATACCACCTCCTCTTCCGGTAAACAAGAAACCACTCTTTTCTCCTTAATTTTAAGATCCGACAATAAAGACTTCAAGGCCTCCGCCACTTTAACAATCGACTTGTTCTTATTCTCTCCCTTGA
>CAYQNE010000044.1:0-5387 GCA_964418875.1 uncultured Gammaproteobacteria bacterium
TGGATATTTTCTCGACAGCATTATTGGGGAGAACCAATACCGATGGTTAAGTGTGCAAAGTGTGGATGGGTGCCGGTGAAGGAGAAAGATTTGCCGATTAAGTTGCCGGAGGTGGAGGCATACGAGCCTACCGATACAGGTGAGAGTCCGTTAGCAAAGATTGATTCGTTTGTTAAGTGTAAATGTCCTGTTTGTGGAGGTAAGGTGCGAAGGGAAACAGATACAATGCCCAATTGGGCTGGGTCAGATTGGTATTTTTTGAGATATATTGATAGAGATAATGATATGGTTTTAGCGGATATGAAGAAGATGAAGTATTGGTTGCCGGTGGATGTTTATGTGGGGGGGGACGAACATACTACACTGCATCTTTTGTATTCAAGATTTATTGTTAATTTTTTGTATGATATAGGGGCGGTGCCTGTAGCTGAGCCTTATTACAAGAGGTTGTCGCATGGAGTTATTCTGGGTCATGATAATCGGAGAATGAGTAAGAGTCGAGGGAATGTGATAGTACCCGATGTGGTGGCTGATAAGTATGGAGTGGATGTGGTGAGAATGTATTTGATGTTTATGGGACCGTTTACCGGAACGATGGTTTGGAATGAGAGGACGTTGATGGGGGTAAAGCGGTTTTTGGTCAGGTTTGAGAAGTACCTGAGGGGGAATATCAAGCAAAGTAATAATAAGAGTGCTAGCAACAAAGCAGATAAATTGCTTGTTGTAAACAGTAATGACAAGGTAAAAGTGATAATTAATAAAGTGGTCAAAGGTGTGGGAGAAGATATCGAAAGACTTAGTTTTAATACCGCGGTAGCCAAGTTGATGGAGGCTTTGAATGGATTGCAGGGGTTGGGTTTTGAGGTGGGAGAAAGAGAACTGGAAGGGTTAATTCGATTGGTGGCGCCCTTGGCGCCGTATATGGCGGAGGAGTTCTGGTTTGAGTTGTGGAAGAAGGGAAAGGGGAAAGAGGTGATAGATGATTCCTATGTGTCGGTCCATGCCAGTGGGTGGCCCAAGGTAGAGGAGAAGTATTTAATAGAGGATAAGATGATGATTCCGGTGGCAGTGAATGGAAAAAAGAGGGGGATGGTGGAGGTAAACAAGGAAGAGGTGAAAGACGAAGTGAAGGTGTTGAAAATGGCCAAGGAAGACAAGAAGATAAGAAAATGGATTGAGGGAAAGGAGGTGAAGAGAGAGATATATGTACCGGGGAAGATGGTTAATTTTGTAGTTGGAGAATAAAGCCTGATGGTGGAGGATTTGGGTGGACGAATTGAGGCTAAAGGGTTGGAGGATGGGGTGTGTGATTTGATTACAGAGACTCAGATAAAGGAATATAAGCAAGATTTGTTGAAGAATTGGAAGATTGAGTTGGGGGAGATACCGATAATTGTGGCAAGGCCTGGGGATGATTTGTATGCTTGGTATGAGACTATTTTTCGCTTGGAAGTAAAATTTGGGATTGAGAGTACGACAGAGGTTGAGAGGATAGTGGGAGAAAAGTTGGAAAAGGGTGATGATTTTGTGCCTGGTAGTCTGACACCTGCGGATTTAGTGAGAATTAGAGAAATGGAAGAGATTGAATTGAAGGGAGTGTTGCCAGGTCTTTCTTTGGTGGATGACAATCCTTTTAGGCTTGTTTTTTTTTCGGTAAAGGAAGAAAATGTGCGGGAGATAGCAGCCAGAGAGGTGGAAAAGGCAGGAAAAGAGATGAGTTTTGATTCTATACCTGAGGCGGTGGCGTATTTGAAAGGTTTGGCAAAGGATCTTTTTTTTCATGAAGCAGGTCATTTTGTTTATGAGCGATGGAAGAGCGATGGTTCTGGCAAGCCTGGCAAGCAAGAGCGATGGGATGCTTTTATGGGTAAAAGTTCTGAAATGTTGGAGGAAGTGAGAAAAATTCAACAAAAGAATTATCCCGATATTGAAATTTCAAAAGAGACATTATTTGAAGAGGCTTTTGCGGAGTATTTTCAAGAGGTGGTGACAAGAGGAGAGGTTAAAAGCCGATTGGGGAAGAATGATGGTGCTAATGAGTTAGTGGGATCATTATTGGGGCAGAAAGGTTGACTTGGTTGAGATTAAACAATCCAACCATATCAAATCGTATTAAGCAGAGAGACAGAATGACTGCCAGTGGGGATAGATTTACTTAAAGGATGGGAAAGAGCATGTTTTTTTGATATTATGAAAAGATGCAAAAAATAGAGGAATATAGATTGAGAAATGGGATAAAGGTGGTGGTGGTGCCAATGAGGGGTCTTAATGGTGTTACGGTGGAAGTATTGGTAAAAATTGGATCTAAGTATGAGAAAAGGGGTGAATTTGGTATGAGTCACTTTTTGGAGCACATGGCTTTTAAAGGAACCAAAAAAAGACCTTTGTCGGGGGATATCGCCAGTGAAATTGATGTCAGGGGGGCTGGATGTAATGCTGGGACCGATGGAGAGGTGACCTCATATTGGGTGACAACAATCAGGCGTAATTTGGACTGGGCCATTGAACTATTGGCCGATGTTTTGATGAATTCGACGTATAGGGTTGACGAGGTGAACAGGGAGAAAGGAGTGATTATTGAGGAGATTAGAATGTATGAGGATAATTCACTAATGGGTTTGGGAAGTGACTTCGCCAAATTTGTTTTTGGCAAGTCTAAGATTGGTTGTTTTAATATTTCCGGTGAAGTTGAAGACGTAATATCAATTAATAGAAAAACCCTGGTCGATTACAAGAGAAAATATCTGGATACCAACAGGATGGTTGTAGTAGTAGCAGGTGATGTTGGTAAGGAGGCCTTTGATAGTGTCCGAGGGTATTTTGATGTATTTAAAACAACGGCGAGTCAAGTTTTGCCGAAAGTAAAGATCGAGATCAACAAGGAGAGAGTGATGGTGAAAAAGAAAGAGATGCAACAGGGTCATTTTTGTGTGGGTGTGCCCGGTTTGGCTTGGACAGACGAAAGAAAGTATGTTTTGCGGTTGATGGAGGTGATATTGGCCGGGAATCGGTCTTCGCGCCTGTTTAGGAAGATTAGGGAAGAAAAGGGATGGGCCTATTATGTAGCCAGTGTAGGACAGAAATATCGAGAGGCTGGATTGGTGGCGATACAGGCAGGGGTGAAGATGGAGCGATTGGATGATGCTGTCGATTTAACGATAGAAGAGATGATAGGAATGGGGGCGAGCCTAGAAGAGAGAGAAGTGGAGATGGCCAAAGAATATGTTTTGGGAAAGATGAGGTTGGCGATGGACGAGAAACAGTTTTGGTCAGAGTTTGTAGGAAGAAAGATGTTACTGGAAGACAAGTTGGCCAGTGTGGAGGAGGAGATAGAGAATTATAGGAAAGTGAATAAAAAAATGGTGGTGGATTTGGCCAAAGAACTGTTGGTAAAAGATAAGATAAGGAAATTGGTGGTGCGGTAAATATCAGATGGAAAGCGGTTAATTGTATTATATCGTTGGTGACTAACAATAATATATATGCGGGAAAAGAGAACAGGGTAAAAAGAGGCAAAAGAAGCTGTAAAAATGCGGAGAATAATTTTGTAAATGCGGAAAAATGATAAAATTGGCTTTGAAATATGCGGAAATAGTCTATATAGCGAGGATGGGGGAATGAGAATTGGAAGTGAAAAATGTAAAATTTAGTATCCTCACCAGGAGTCGAACCTGGATTTTTCCCTTAGGAGGGGAATGTTCTATCCATTGAACTATGAGGACAAATGCCGATTTTATCGGAAAATTTGTTGACTTATCGTGGAGGTGATAAATCTGCTAGGGGGCTTACCTTGGTTTAATCGTGCCTGATGGCAGATAGGACTGGGGCGAGCCAAGTCGGGGATACAGGATTCGAACCTGCAACCTCGGCAACCCGAATGCCGCGCGCTAGCCAATTGCGCCAATCCCCGTTTTGCATTCTGTAAAGCAGAATCTTACTATTTTACTGCAATTCTATCTGATTATCTAATTAAAGGTCCCAAAAAGGTCTTTATGGACTGAGGTTTATGTTTTTACTGTCATGGGGTAAAAATTTGTCAGTTAAGGTGCCGTGTTTTTCTGTTTTTGGGTATAGTCTATATTATATAGTGTTTTAGCTAATGTAGCCTTTTGAGTTAGAGAGTTTAATAGGGATGTGCTTTGATAATGTTGGTGAGCAAAAATTGATAGTTTTTTGTCAGTGTGCTTTGTTGTTTGCTAAAAGCGACTTGATATCGGTTTTAACGGTATGTGGAGTTAAAGTGACGAAATGTAGCGCCTGTAGAGTGATTTGTTTGGTAGTATGAGGGTTTTGGGGTGATTTTGTTATAGGATAAAATTAGGGTTTATTTGGTTAGAAGATCCGTTTTGTGGAGCGAATGGTGGCGATGAACATGTAGTTGACTTGAGGCAGAGAAGTGTTTACCATGATTTTAGATGACTGATTTGGACAGAAACACAAGAACTTTAATTGTTTGTTTTTCGATAGCGTTGGTGGCGTTGATTCCTTTGCGTTTTGTAGAGGCGGGACAACAGGCAGTGAGAGTGGGACAAAGTCAGGTTTTGGGTCAATCGGCAGAGAGAGATGTGATAGCGCCAGTGACAGTTAAGAGAATTAATCCGGCTCAGCTGCAAGCTCCTTATGATGAAATCGATGGTGGTTTGGGTGAGGAGATTGAAGTCGGTTGTCTTGGGGAGGAAGAGGTGAGGGGGTTGATTGAGAAGCTAACTTTGGGTTTGGTGATGGGGGATTATACAGAGGAAGAAGTGAGGCAGGTTTTGATAGAGGTAGAGGAAATAGAAGCGAGATTGTGTAAGTAAGCAGAGGAAAAGGAAAGGTTGATTTATCTATCGAATAGTGATGGCGTAGAGGTTTTCTTGGGCGCCGGGATAGGCGGAGGTGATGGTAATTATGCGACTACCGTCCGGCCAGGGGAAAACCACGTTTTTATCGAAATTATCAGCAAAAACTGTTTGATTATTGGTGGTGTCATATTCGATGGTTTTTATTTGGTTACCCTCGATATAAATGATGTTATTGGAGTTGGGTAACCAGAAGGGGTCGGTGACGGTGTCTTGATGGCCAACAAGAAAGTTGGTGTCGTCTTTTTGGTCATAGATGTAATAGTGGTCGGCCTGGATTTGGCGGGTTTGGTTTTGATTGTTTTGGGCTGGAGGCGGAGTAATATATTGATCCAGGAGTTGGTTGTCTTTCTGGGCTAAATAGAGAATTTTACTGTCGGAAGAAGAGAAGGCTACGTTTTGAGCCGAGGCGGTAGAAACCACCTCTTTGATTTGATCCGGCAGGTCTTTTATCTTGTTTTTGATCAGTTCGGAGGTTTGCTGTTGCCATTCCTTTTTAATGATGGGCAATCGGGGGGTAATATCGTATAAGTCGCGGCTATTGGG
>CAYQNE010000045.1:0-5280 GCA_964418875.1 uncultured Gammaproteobacteria bacterium
ATAAACATTGATCCTCAAGATTCTTGGACTGTTCGCACTACCGACGGGGTTCTTTCGGCTCAATTCGAACACACCATTTTGATTACCCCTACTAGTCATCAAATTCTTACCAAGATATAATTACTTATGACCATCCTCGACGGCCAAGCACTTTCTCACAAAATTTTAGCCCAAATTAAATCCCAAATCACCGATATTTCGCCACCCCCATGCCTCGACATAGTTATGGTGGGGGATAACCCCGCCTCTTTAAAATATGTGACCCAAAAACAAAAAATCGGTGTAAATATTGGTATTAATGTCAACATTCATCCTCTGCCCGCTAATACCAACACAGTTACTGTTCTTAACCTGGTTCATCGCCTCAACCGACAAGAAAAATCTACCGGCCTTATAGTTCAATTACCTCTTCCGCCTCAGTTAAACACCATTTCTATTCTTAATGCCGTCACACCCGTCAAAGACGTTGATGGCCTTAGTGCCACTAATTTGGGCCTGCTTTTCCAAAATCACCCTCGCGCCATTGCCGCCGCCACTCCCTTGGGCATAATCAAATTACTCCAAGAATACAAAATTCCTCTTACCGGTAAAAATGCGGTAATTATTAACCGGAGTCCGGTAGTTGGCCTGCCTCTCTTGGCTCTGTTAAAAAACAATCATGCCACCGTCACTCTTTGTCATTCTAAAACCCAAAACCTCAATCAAATTTGCCGTCAAGCCGATATTTTAGTTTCGGCTACCAACCAACCGGGTATAATTACTGCCGATCATGTCAAAGACGCCGCCGTTGTTGTTGATGTTGGTTATCCGTTTGCCGATGTTGATTTCAAATCAGTGGCTCCCAAAACTTCATATATTACGCCGGTCCCCGGCGGAGTCGGCCCCATGACCATCGCTTGTCTGATGTCAAACCTTCTAAATCTTTGGCAAAAGCAAAATAAATAAGATAAAATAAACTATGCTGATTCAGTTTTATGACCGAGGCTCACCTCCGGGTAAAAGACTGTTCGCCGATTTGGAAAATATTTGCCAGCGCCTCCAGATTACCCCCGATCCGGAATATATTCGAGAAATGCATCGTATCTATTCTATGGGAATTCAAGGTAAAAGTGTTTTGCTCATCAACGGTCAAACCGCCTTGGTAGACAAATTTCCCTCGGCCAAGGAACTGGAATCCATCATTCAGGATTACCTGGACGACGACTATTAAAGCCCAAACAGCCTTTTAGCATTATTATCAATTATCTTCTCTGTCTCTTCAAAACTTCCCCCCCAAATTTCAGCCACTTTTCTATAAACATACTCCACTTTGGTCGGATCATTTTTTTCTCCCCGGCAGGGGACTGGTGTCAAAAAAGGACTATCGGTTTCCAGTACCAGCTTACTTTGGGGAATTTCTCTGACCACCTGCTCCAATCCCACTTCATAAGTTATGTTGCCGTCAATGCCAAAATACCAACCTTGCCCTAGCTCCACAACTTTTTTTATTCTCTTCTTGCCTCCGGCATAACAATGAAACACCCCTTTTACCCCCTCATAACTTTCCAAAATTTCAATCACCTCGTCCACCGCTTTTCTGGCATGTACCATCAACGGCAGTTTATATTTCATCGCCAGACAAATTTGCCCTCGGAATAATTTTACTTGATCTTCTTTACTTCTGTTTTCTTCCCCCTCCGGGGCTTTAGAAAAATCCAATCCACATTCCCCTACCGATTTCACCCACCTTCTCTGCTTACTTATCAGCTCATCCAATCGAGTTAATTGTTCATCAATCGACTCCTCATTCCCCACATCAACTTTCTGCGGATGAATTCCAGCTGCCGCTACTAACTTTTCATATTTTTTAGCCAAAACAACATTCTCCTTTGATTCTTCCACGCTGGCCGCCGCTAACACCACCGTTTCCAATTTTGATTTTTCAATCAGCTCAATGGTTTTCTCTAGATCATCACAAAACCGACCACTCAAATGAGCATGAGTATCAATCATTTTATTCGGGGAAACAACGGCTTGTCTAAAAGCCCCACCTTGCCGTCAAAACTTTTCAAAACTATACCACTGCTTTTCGGCATGATTATTTTCAGATGATAAGCCGTTTTCATCACCATCTCTGCCACTTGGGTTAATATCTTTTTTCTTTTTTCATCATCTGTTGCCAATTTCCAAGGCTCCGTTTTGTTTAATAAAGCATTGGCCTCATCTATCCATTTTTTAAATACTAGAGCCACCGCCTCACCCAAACTAAAACTGTCTATTAATTTCTCAAATTCTTTATCAAACTTAAACTTTGCCTGTTTGACCTCCAATCCTTCACCCATCTTAGTTAGCCTAGCTACCAAATTTCCCCAATTGTTAGCCAAATCAGCATTATATTTTTCAGCGAATCGAGACATTCCCACATCGGCGTCATTCCGACAAGGAAAGCTGGTAGCCACCAAATATCTGGCCCCATCGACTCCGAATTTTTTTACCAGTTGTCCGGGTGAAATCACATTTCCCCGGGATTTACTCATCTTTTGCCCGTCAATCATGTAAAAACTGTGGACATAAGTCCTTTCGGGTAATTCCATCCCCGCTGACAACAACATCGCTTGCCAGATAACCGTATGAAACCAGATAATCTCCTTCCCCAACAAATGAACCGCAGCTGGCCAAAAACCCTTACCCTCATCCACAAATTGAGTCGCCGAATAATAATTAATCAAGGCGTCAACCCACACATAAATGGTTTGATTTTTATCCCACGGAGCCGGTATGCCCCACTCCACCTTTTCCCGGGTGAAAGAGATATCCTTTACTCCCGCCTTTAATTTGGCCAATATTTCCTTTTTCTTACCTTGGGGGAAAATGTAATTTGTCTCATCGTTTTCAATCAACTTAATCAATCGCGGCACATATTTACTCAATCTAAAAAACCAATTTTCTTCCGATCCCTCAACTGTTTGTTCCGCTGGATGCAATGGGCAATGACCATCTTTTAAATCACTTTCGGTCAAAAATTTCTCACAGCCAATACAATATTTACCTTCATACTTTCCTTTATAGATATCACCTTTTTTATAAATCTTATCCAAAATTTCTGCCACCACCTTTTTATGCTTGGGGTCGGTAGTCCGGATAAAATAGTCAAAACTGATATTCAAATTCCTCCAGGCTTGTTCAAATTTGGGGGCTACTTTATCACAATATTCCTGGGGACTGAGATTTTCCTTTTCTGCTGACTCTGCCACCTTCTGTCCGTGTTCATCGGTACCGGTCAAAAAGAAAACCTCCTCTTCTTTTTGTCGATGCATCCTGGCCACAATATCAGCCGCCACTGTGGCACTGGTATGTCCAATGTGGGGAATATCGTTAATATAATAAATCGGAGTGGTGATATAGAATTTCTTCATTACCCTTATTCTACTTCTTTTTCTTGCTACTGTCTTTCTTGACGCTCAAACTAGCCACCACTTTACTGTAGCGTGCCTTCAGCCGAGATACTTTGTTTTTATGAAAAATGTTTCTCTTGCCCACCTTGTCCAATACCGAATAGACTTTATCCAGTTTCTTTTTATCCGGATTTTTGTTAAAAATTCTAAGCACATCCTTTAACTTTTTACGCCAAGCTAAATTACCCTTTCTTTTGGCAATAGAACTTCTTAAAGATTTTTTGGCGGACAAACTTACTGGCATGAATGATATTCTATCTTATAGCCAATTTTTTTACAAGAAAATTTAATGTCCTTAAAACAAACAATTAATCAAATTACTCACAGGAAACAAAAAAGTATTTCTTCCGCCACCATCGTTTTGGCTATCACCTTTGCTTTTTCTGCCCTGCTCGGCTTTTTACGCAGTCGCTTCTTATACTCCCGTTTTTTTGCTTGTTGCGCCGGCCAATTGGATGCCTACAACGCCGCCTTTCGTCTGCCCGATCTGATTTTCAAATTACTGGTATCGGGAGCTCTGTCTGCTTCCTTTATCCCGGTTTTCTCCAGTTATCTTCACCGCGATAAGGCTACCGCCGACAAGATAGCCTCCACTGTCATTAATTTGCTTTCCATCATTTTCATTATCGCTTGTATTTTGGTCTTAATATTCACCTACCCCTTTTCCCGTACCATTGCCGCCGGCTTCACTCCGGACCAACATCATCTGATGGTCCAATTGACCCGTGTTTTGTTGTTGGCTCAAATTTTTTTCCTGGTCAGCAGTTTTCTTACCAGCATTCTTCAGGTTCACCAGGCCTTTCTGGTTCCGGCTCTTTCTCCCATTATCTACAATTTCTTTATTATTCTGTCCATTTTTACCCTAGCCCCTCGTTTTGGCATCCATGGTGTCGCTTATGGTGTCGTTGTCGGCGCTTTTTTCCATCTGGCCATCCAAATTCCCATCATTAAAAAAATCGGTTTCAAATATTCTTTTAATATAAATACCAAGCTTAAAGGAGTTCGGGAAGTAATCCGCCTAATGATTCCCCGTACACTTTCCCTGGGTCTAGCCGAAATTCAGAATACTCTAACCCTTTTCTTCGCCAGCACTCTGACGGCCGGATCCCTATCTCTACTTCAATTGGCTTTCCAAATTATGTATCTACCCAGTCGTATTTTTGGCACCACCATCGGTCAAGCATCGTTACCAATTTTATCCAACAGTATTGCCAAAAATAATATAGATAATTTCCGCAAGACGGTCACCAAGATTATCCTCCAGAGTCTATACGTCGCCCTTCCCGTTACAGTCCTCATTTTAGTCCAAAGACTGGCCATTATTCGTATCGCTTTTGGCGCCAAACAGTTTCCCTGGTCAGCCACCCTTATCACCGCCAGAGCCCTGGCTTTCCTGACTCCCGCCATTATTTGCCAATCAATTACTCAAATTCTGATCAGATCTTTTTACGCCATGCATAACACCAAAACCCCGCTCCATGTTTCTATTCTTTCCCTGGTAGCTAATGTAACTGTCAGTTTCTATTTTATTACCTTCACCGATCTGGGTATCATTGGTTTGGCTCTGGGCGCTTCTGTCAGGGAAGTCGTTCAGTGTGTGGGTTTGTTGATTATGTTCATAAAAATTGTTGACGGTTTCTCTTGGGTCGATACTTTTTACAATTTCCTAAAAATCCTTTTTGTTTCACTTTTAACCGGAGTCGTCACCTGGAGTTTGATAAAAATTACTGATATCTTTTTCCTCGACACCACCAGAACCCTTCATGTCTTCACCCTTTTTGCCTTTTCTTCCACCATTGGGCTGCTTTTTTATTTCATTATTTCTCACCTTCTTCACTTCGATGAC
>CAYQNE010000046.1:0-5229 GCA_964418875.1 uncultured Gammaproteobacteria bacterium
CTTTTTTCTCGACTACATTGGAATTGATGAGTTTTTTCAAATCCCGCCAGATGGTGTCATCGGAGACCATGGGGATGAGTTCTTTGGCGTCCGGCATACGCATGCCGCCGAATTGCTGCATGTATTCGACCAGTTTGATTTGGCGTTGGGAAAGATGGACTTGTTTACCGCCCAGCTTTTGTTTGAATTTAAGATCACGAGACAGGGCTCGAACTTTTTCTTTGACCCGGGTTAGTTCGATACTGAGGGCTTGGGTGAAATATTCTATCCAGTCGGTCAGATCGCGCTTAAAAATGTCGGAGGCTTTGTTGTGGGTGGACTGAATGGTGTTGTAGTAAGATTCGGCATTGCGGTCAAAATATTCTTCCATAGAAAAGAGGCGACGGATATCGTAACCTTCGGCATAAAGAGGGATGGTGGCGAAAGCCCGGGAAACTCGGCCGTTGCCTTCGATAAAGGGGTGAATGGCCACCAGTATATATTGGCTAATGGCCGATCTAATGGCGGGATGGGTTTGACGGGCGGGAGGGTGGTTGAGCCAATCAATCAGATCGGTCATTAGATAGGGCACTTCGATGGCCGGGGGGGGGCGGTGAGCGATTTCACCGGTGGCGGTGTTTTTGAGAACCACTTGTTGGTGGCGATATTTACCTTGTTCTTTTTCCGTTATGACTTTTTGGGTGGTCAATTGATGGACTCTTTTGACAATGATTTCGCTGTAGAAAAAAGGGCGGCGATTGTTTTCGTCGGCTGGGGGTACTGTTTTTTCACCGGGGAGGGGCATGGTGGCGTCATAGAGAGACCAGAGCTCCTCCAGATAATCGACCACCTGACGATAATTGATGACCTCTTGGATATCGCGATCGGCGGCGGTGATTTTGCGGCCTTCGACCAACTTGGCCACTTCTTGGTAGGTGAGGTCATTGCCTTCAATGCGAGTACCGTAATGGACGGTGCGGACGACGGCTTCTTGTTGAAATTGTTTTTCGTAGGCAGGAATTAGGGCGGCTTCATCGATGATGGCCCTGGCGGCTTCAATGGTGCCGATGTTTTTCAGAATGTTGTTATTAATGGAGAAAATAGGGCTAAACATGGGTGCTTTGTTATTATATCAAAAAATAGTGGTTGACAATGAGGGAAAAATGCGGGAATTGGGATATTCAATTATTAAATTATTAAGAAAGAAAAATTATCAAGAAAGAAAAAAAGGAAAAGGGAGGTGAAGAGATTAGACTGATAAAGAGGTGGACAAGACGTAGTAGTCGAGGGCGGAGCGGGGGTCGACGTTGTGTTTAATTAATCTGAGGGAATGGATTAGTTTGGTAATTTTTTTAGCGGTGGAGGAGTCGGGGTGTCGGACTAAAATTTGTTGTTGGAGGCGCAATTCTTGGCTGAGGAGGGGTGGGATGGAGTTTTTGTCGGCGCTTAGGCCAGTGGCGACAGCCAGATTTTTGATGGGATCGGAAGTGAGGTGGAGGGAGGGGGGGAGGGGGAGGTTTTTGTGGGGTGGGGAGGGGGGGGGGATAGTGGGTGGGGGGGGGGAACGTATCGTTCCGATGTTGGGTCGGGACTGACGTTCTGAAGGGTGATGGGGACGAAAAGATTGACAGCGGGATAAAATGGTGGGGAGGAGGGCTTGGGGTTTGGCGGTGGTCAGAATTAAAAAATTATTTGGTCCCGGTTCTTCCAGTGTTTTGAGTAAGGCGTTTTGGGCCGGTGGTCCCATTTTTTCGGCATTAAAAATGATGGCAATTTTGTTGGTGTGAGAGAAAGGTTTTTGAGAAAAAAAGTGCCTGAGTTGGCGAACTTCTTTTATGGTCCAGCTACTCTCCCCTATTTTGAGGATGTCAGGATTGTTAGGGTGAAAAGGATTTTGGAGTTTTTGACAAATTATTTTTATCTTTTTTTGAACGGCGGGGGCGGATGAGGAAATGATAAGGGTGGCGGGGAACATTAATGGGTGTTGTGACTAAAAGTTAAACAATGTAATATTAAATAGTATGAAGGACACTGCTTTTAAAGTATACAAGAGTTTGTCGGAGGTGTTGTTGAGTGAGGGCTTGATTGATGAGACCAAAAAGAAAAAGATTGGATTAAGGCAGTTGAGGACAGGTGAGTCTGAAGCGGAGATAATTGAGTCTTTGAGATTGGTGTCGGTGGTGGAGTTGATTCAGGCTAAGGCGAAATTTCTACGAGTACCTTATGTTGATTTGGAAAGGGTGGCTTTTTCGCCGGAAGCTTTGGCCTTGGTGCCGGAAAGTGTGGCTCAAAAATATAAGGTGGTGCCTTATAAACTGGATACCAAAGAAAAAACCATTCATGTGGCTATGGCCAATCCATTGGATTTGGAAACGGTGGAGTTTGTGGAGAAAAAGAGTGGACTCAAGGTGTTGACATCCATGGCAGAGGAGAAGCAAATATTATCTTTTATCAGGGAAAAATATCAGAGAGAACAAGAGATTACTTCGGAGGTGACCAAGGCGTTGGACGAAAGAGAACAGGAGGCAAAGAAAAAAAAGGTGCCGGGAAAAGAGAAGAAAGTGTCGGCGGAAGCGCCGGTGGCCAAGATAGTTTCAACCGTTTTGGAATATGCGGTCAAGGCTCGGGCTTCAGACGTGCATATTGAGCCTCAAGAAGAAAATGTCAGGGTCAGATATAGAATTGACGGTATTTTGCAGGAAAAATATTTGCTACCGCGGAGTTTTTTGGATGCGGTGGTCAGTAGGATTAAAATTTTGTCTAACTTAAAAATTGATGAAAAGAGGGTGCCGCAGGATGGTCGTTTCTTTTTTTCTGCTGATGATGAGGATGTGGATTTGCGGGTATCAACTTTGCCAACTACATATGGGGAAAAAGTAGTAATGAGGTTGCTTAAAAAATCGCAGAAAGTGCCGACTTTGCCGGAGTTGGGTTTGAGGGGAAGGGCTTTGAAAAATTTGATGGATTCAGTTAAAAGACCTCACGGAATCATTATCGTTTGTGGTCCGACCGGTTCGGGAAAAACCACTACTTTGTATTCGGTTTTAGATATTGTGTCAACGATGAAGGTGAATGTGATGACCATTGAAGATCCGGTGGAGTATCAGATGAAAGGGGTCAGTCAGGCGCAAGTAAATACTCAGGCGGGATTGACCTTTGCTTCGGCTCTAAGATCATTTTTGCGGCAAGACCCCGATATAATTATGGTGGGAGAGGTTAGAGATGCGGAGACGGCGGAATTGGCTATTAATGCGGCCTTAACGGGGCATTTGGTGTTTTCCACTTTGCATACCAATGATGCTTCAGGTGTGCCGCCACGATTATTGGATATGGGGGTAGAGCCTTTTTTGTTGGTATCGTCATTGAATTGTGTGGTGGGTCAGCGGGTGTTAAGAAGAGTTTGTAAGAAGTGTGTTCAGGAGGAAGAAATTTCGGCAGAGAAAGAAAGATTGATGAAGAAAACCTTGGGGCCGATATATGACATGATAAAAGAGAGATACGAAAAGGATGGTAAAAAGATGATGTTGCCCAAAATTGTTGGATGTGATGCTTGTAATAAAACCGGTTATTTGGGCCGAGTGGCTATTTATGAAGTGATGCCGGTGACAGAAAAAATCAGTAAGTTGATTGTAGAGAAGGCAGCGGCCTCGTCGATTCAAAAATTGGCCAGGGAGGAAGGCATGTTGACCATGAAACAAGATGGTTATATTAAAGTTTTAGAAGGGATTACCACCGTAGACGAGGTGTTGAGGGTGGCCGAGTACTAAAATGAATGAAAACATAAAAAAGTTTTTAGAGTTGGCGGTGACCAACAAGGCCAGTGATGTTCATTTAGCTGTTAATATGGTGCCAAAATTGAGGGTGGGGGGTAAGCTGGTGGAGGTGGCCGGATATGATCGAATGGAAAAGGAAAGAATGGAAACGATGGTAATGTCTCTTTTGGATGAAACTAAGCGGAAAAAAGTGGAATCGGGGAGAGAGGTTGATTTTTCTTTTTCTATGGTCGGAGCCAGATTTCGGGTTAATGTTTATCATCAGAGTGGTTTGTTGGCGGCGGCTTTTAGGGTAATTCCCGATAAGATACCGGATTTTGCCGCTTTGGGCTTACCACCGGTTTTTGAGTCTTTGGTTGATATGCGGCAGGGTTTTGTTCTGGTGACGGGGCCGACTGGTCATGGAAAATCAACTACGGTGGCTTCGGTGTTGAATCGGATTGCTCAAACCAGGGCGTGTCATATAGTCACAATCGAGGATCCGGTGGAATATCTAATAGACAGTGGTAAATCAATAGTCAGCCAGCGGGAAGTGGGGGCTGATACCAAAACCTTTGCTTTGGCTTTAAGGTCAGTATTGCGACAGGATCCGGATGTGGTGTTTGTGGGAGAAATGAGGGATTTGGAGGCTGTCGGTTCAGCCTTGACGGTGGCGGAGACGGGTCATTTGGTTTTTTCTACCTTGCATACCAACTCAGCGGCTCAGGCAGTAGATAGAATTATTGATGTTTTTCCCGAGGGAGAGAAAGAACAGGTTCGGTTGCAGTTGGCCTCAACTTTAACGGCGGTGGTATCGGAAAGACTGGTGCCAACCAGAGATGGGGGGGTGGTGCCCGCTTTTGAGGTGATGATGGGGACGGCGGCGGTAAAAAATGTGATCAGAGAAGCTAAGACTCATTTGATTAATAATATTATTCAGACGAGCGCTGGGGCTGGGATGATAACTTTGGAGTCGTCGTTGGCAAGGTTGGTGAAGAGTGGTCAGGTGGATGAGGAAACGGCCCTGAGTTTTTGTTTACGACCATCTGATTTGCAAAGCAGTTTAAGAAAAAAGGATGGGATTTTATGAGTAGATATGTTTTTCGAGCTAAAGATTGGAACGGTAAGTTGATTAAGGGGACATTGGATTTGCCGTTGCGGTCGGAAGTGATCAGGTCGATTAAGGATCATGGCTTGGTGCCTTTGTCTGTATTGGCAGAAAGGATGGGATTGATGGACGAACTGAATAAAAAATTTTTTGGTCGGGCCGGGTTAAAACAAGTATCTACTTTTACCCGACAACTATCGACTATGATGACGGCCGGATTACCATTGACCGATGCCCTGTCTTTACTGAAGGATCAAATGGAGGCCAGTAGTATGATGTTTGAGGTTTTGGACGACGCTTTGGCGGCGGTAAGAGGAGGTAGGTCTCTGGGTAAGGCATTGGAGAAATATAAAAAGGTGTTTGGTGGAGCCTATGTGGCCTCGATCGTGG
>CAYQNE010000047.1:0-5144 GCA_964418875.1 uncultured Gammaproteobacteria bacterium
CTTATTTTCTATTTTGCCAAAAAATTAATCAACCAAACCAAAACTAATTACATCATTGGCCTGGCCCTGGCTTTCACCGGATTGCTTTTATCCCACAACCCCATGGCTCTGACTTTTACCCTCCCCTTCTTGACCTGGTGTGTTTATTTTCTTTTTCAAAAAAAATTTGAGTATAAAAAAATTATCTCTTTGGTGCTGGCCGGACTCCTGTCCCTCGCCTTAGCCGCCTTTTACATCCTACCGGTTTTATTTGAAAGCAAATATGTTCAACTGGAAAGTATGTTCCGGAACTACTATCATTATTCGGCGCATTTCACCAGCGTCTATCAACTTTTTATCAGTCGTTTTTGGGGTGACGGCGCCTCAGTTTGGGGCCAAAATGATAACATGTCCTTCCAAATCGGCTACCTCCATTGGATTTTACCCCTGCTGATCATTCTTTATTCTTTTTTCTATCGGCCCAAAAAAGAAAAAGATAAAAAAATATTAATTTTATCCTCCCTTTTGGCCCTGGTCGGCTTTTTTACTGCCTTTATGACACATCAGCGATCTATATTTATCTGGCAAATTTTCCCCATCATTCAAAAAATCCAATTTCCATGGCGATTTCTCAACCATTCGATTTTCCTCTTTTCGCTTTCGATCGGCGTTATTCCACATCTTGTTTTTCGTCTCAAAATCAAAGAAAAATATCAAAAAATTTGTCTCACAACCATTATCATTCTAGTTTTCGCTTTCAACCTCAATTACTTTCACCCCTTCAAAAGCGGTCCCCTCACCGATCAACAAAAATTTTCCGGTAAAGCCTGGACAAACCAAGTTACCTCCGGCATTCACGATTATCTACCCAAAACTGCCGGCACCGCCGCCAAAGAGCCAGCCCAAGATTATATCGATCAAATTACTCCCTCGGAAACGAGATACACCATAAGCGGCGCCAAAAAGGGGACTGATTGGTTGTTTTTTAATCTTGATCTTGACCGAAACAGCCAAATTACCCTGCCTCTTTTGGCCTTTCCTAACTTTCAAGTCAAAGATAATCAACAAGTGATTGACTACACCATTGAACCTGAACTGGGCCGTATTGTTTTGAGCTTATCTGCCGGCCAGCATCAAATTTATACCAAACTCAGAAATACTCCTATTCGCACCATTGCCAATACTATTTCTCTACTTTCATGGGCATACTTGGTTGGTTTTACCTTAAAACATTTATGCAAAAAAACCAAATCCAAAAAATAAAACAGGCTACCACCATGAATATTTTCTTTCTTTCCTTAAGAAACATTGGCATGCAAGGCATCTCTACTTTAGGTTTTTTTACCCTCAGTATCCTTTTGGGTACCGCTGAAGTCGGCTTATTTGCTATAGTAGCCGAATCAGTCGGTATTTTGGGCTATTTTTCTGATATTGGTCTGGCCTCGGCTCTGATCCAACAAAAAAGAAAAATCACCAGCCGTCAACTAAAAACCACTTTCTTCATTCAACAGTGCCTTGTCTTCCTGTCTCTCTTTGTCTTGGCCGTCTTTTATCGTCGCCTCAGTTTATCCAGGGGCTATGGCCATAAAGAACTTTGGATTACTGTCTCTCTTTGCTTCTCGTTTTTAGCTGCATCACTAAAAACCATTCCCTCGGTTCTTTTGGAAAGAAAGTTGAATTTTCAGCTTATCTCTTACGTTGACTTGATCGAAAATATTACCTTTTATGTTGTCGCTGTCGTCTTCGCCCTACTTGGTTTTGGTGTTTACTCCTATGCTTTTGCCGCCTTTAGCCGCAGCGCTCTGGGTTTAATATTAATCTACCGCTTCTCCCCTTGGCCCGTCGGCATTGCCTTCTCTTTACCTGATGCCAAAAAACTCTTCCGGTTCGGCATTCCCTTCCAGCTTAATTCATTTATTGCCATGGCCAAAGACCGTTTGTCCAATCTTTTTGTCGCCGGTATTTTGGGTCGCCAGTCATTCGGCTTGCTGGCTTGGGCTCAAAAAGGCCCTCGCATCCCTTTAAGCTTAATGGATGCCGTCATGAAAGTTACCTTCCCCACTTTCTCTCGTTTGCAAAAGCAAAAAGAAATCCTCAAAAAATCAATTGAGCGTAGTACCTATTTTATTGCCTTATTAACTTTTCCGGCTCTAACCGGCATCGCCCTGGTAGCGCCGGACCTTATCGCCATCATCCCCAAATACAGCAAATGGTCTCCGGCCGTTATTCCTCTCTATTTCTACGCCGCCAACGCCGCCATCGCCGCCGTCACCACCCCTCTAACCAATGCTTTCAATGCTGTTGGTAAAATTACCACCACCACCAAATTCATGATTATGTGGGCCCTGCTTACATGGATATTCTATCCTCTTCTCAGTTTAAGATACGGCTACATTGGCACCAGTTGGGCCGCTTTAATCGTCGGTAGTAGCTCTGTCGTTGTTTGGATTACAGCCACCAAAACCTTTTCCGTCAACATCTTCAAAACCATCAGCGCTCCTTTCTTCTCTTCCCTAATCATGGCCCTGGCCATCATTGGTCTCTCCACCGTCTCTTTGCCTCCCATTGGCCTCCTATCGGTAAAAATTATAACGGGGCTGGCTGTCTATAGCATCTATCATCTAATCTTCTGCCGATCCCAGCTTGACTGGTTTGTCAGCCAATTAAAAAGCCTTCGATCATGATCGGCAAAATTCCTTTTTCAGCCAAATTACTCATCATTCTTGGGGCACTTCTTCTTTCCAGTACTATGTTAAGAAGCGGAACCCTGGCTTCTTATGGCCTTGGTTTTTGGGGACCCAACGGTCATGACGCTATTTGGCATCTTTCTGTTATCAACCAACTAAAAAAAGCCGTCCCCCCGCTCCACCCGGTTTTTTCCGGATACCAACTGAGTAATTACCATTGGGGCTTTGACCTGCTTAATGCCCTGATTTCCCGTTTCACCACCATGTCTACTCTGGATGTCTATTTTCGTCTTTTACCTGTCACTATGGCCCTTCTTATCGGTCTCTTTTCTTATAAATTGACCACCAAGAAACATAAATCATCCGTTGCCATGATTTTTGTCTTTCTCAATTTTTTTGCCGGTTCTTTCGGTTGGATTATCACCCTTCTCCGTTCCGGCCAAATCGGCGGAGAGTCGCTTTTTTGGTCGATGCAATCGGCCTCCACCCTCATCAACCCTCCCTACGCTCTCTCTGTCGTTCTTCTCCTGTCCGGATTATATTTTTGGCAACATCATCGGCCCCAAAACAAAACCCATAGCGCCATCCTTCTGGGTCTCTATTTCTCTCTTTTAACCGCCATCAAAATTTATGCTGCCATTCTTGCCGGCTTGACTTTTTCACTTGTCTGGCTGATCAAAAAAATTACCAAAAAAAGTACTCGCTTCGATTTTTATCTGCCTCTCACCATGGCCACATCATCCATTTTTATTTGTTTCTTTCTGAATCTCTTCTCTGGGGCCACTCTCTTACAGCTCGAACCCCTTTGGTTCACTCACACCCTGATTGAATCAATTGACAAATTATATCTACCTCGCTTGGCCGCTCTCCGCCAAAATCTCACCGGTCAAATTTTTTCCTACAAATTACCTTTTCTCGTCGGTATCGAAATTTTCCTTATTTTTCTCTTCCTGCTTGGCAATATGGGGATTCGTATTCTTGGCCTAAAGACAATTTACCAAAAAATCAAATCCAAAAAACTATCTTTACTCGACCTTTATATCCTGCCATTCATGACCATTGCCCTTATCATTCCCCTGCTTTTTGTTCAAAAAGGCACCGCCTGGAACACCATCCAGTTCTTTTACTATTTTCTCCTTTTTGCCAATTTTTATCTGGCTCAATTTTTGGCCAAACAAAAGTCAAAAACTATTATTGTCACCCTCCTCTTGCTTGCCGCCATCACCAGTTACTCCACTTTCAAAGATTATTTTGGTTCACCACCTCCGGCCAGTATCCCTCAATACGAACTTCAAGCTCTTGACTATTTGAAACAGCTTGATAGTGGCATTGTCCTTACTTATCCTTATGACAAACACCAAAAAGATGGCTTGACTACCCCCCTACCTCTATATACCTATGAGACCACCGCCTATGTTTCCGCCATGACCGGCCACCAAACCTTTTTGGAAGACGAAATGAATCTGAGTATCACCGGCTATAATTGGTCTGATCGTCGTCGTCAAGTCGATATTTTTTTTAACACCTCGGACATATTCGAAGCCCGAGGCCTCCTGGTTAACCACCAAATCTCCTATATTTACCTGGTCAACCACCAACAACTGGCTTTCTCTTTGCTGGATTTGCAAGTAGACAAAATTTACGACAATGGCCGGGCCAGGATTTATCAAGTACAAAGGTGATAAAATAAACCAATGGTCGGCAAAAAACCCCTGATTTCAGTTATCATCAACACCAGAAATGAGGCCAAACAACTCCAAAGGTGTCTCAAGTCAGTTTCTGATTTACCGGCTGAAATTATTGTGGTTGACATGCATTCCACTGATGATAGTAAACAAATAGCCCTCGATTTCGGCGCCAGAATCTTCTCCTACCGCCCCATGAAAGTAGTCGAACACGCTCGCAACTTTGCCCTGTCAAAAGCCAAGGGCAAATGGATTTTACTGCTTGACCCCGATGAATATCTCAACAAAACCCTCAAAAAGGAGTTAATCAAAATCACCAAAAGAAACGATATTGATTTTGTTAAAATTCCCCGAAAAAACATTATTTTTGGCAAATGGTTACGCCACACTAATATGTGGCCGGATTATCTCATTCGCTTTTTCAAAAAAAATACCGTCAAATGGCAACGTGCCATTCATAGCCAACCGATAACTACCGGCAATGGTCATACTTTGCTTGATTCAGAAAAATTAGCCATCAGACACAACAATTATTCCTCAGTGTCTGATTATCTGATTCGAGCCATTCGTTATAGTGGTGTCCAGGCGGATGAATTAAAATCCCTTGACCATACTCTCAAGATTAGCGACTTTGTCCTCAGGCCGATTCAGGAATTCAACAGTCGTTTTTTTGTGGCTCAAGCCTACAAAGATGGCCTCCATGGACTGATTTTCTCCATCCTTCAAACCTTTTCCGTCGCCCTCATATACATTCGTCTTTGGGAGAAAAAAGGCTCAAAAGACAAGCCCTTGC
>CAYQNE010000048.1:0-5018 GCA_964418875.1 uncultured Gammaproteobacteria bacterium
CAATAAGACTAACACCAACTGGTAAACCCAAAGAAAATCCTTTAGAATTAAATCAGTAAAAAAAAATATCCAAAATGTGGCAAATTCTTAATTACCTTAAAAAGGGAGACCGTCCTCAAAAACTGACCGTTTTCACCAAAAAAAAGAAAGTATATCTGCTAATTCGCTTTAAAAAAGAAACCCAACTGGCTATCTCAACGGACGGATTGAGTTTTAAAAAAACCAAAATACCACCCAAAATACTGAAATACTTTTCAAAAAACGAGAAAAGAAGAGCCGTTGAGAGATATGTTTACCAGTCAAGCCTGGCCTCAGGAAGCGAAGTCATCAATATTCATGACTTGGTAGTCGAAAAGGCCACCAAAACAAAAGATGGCACCTTGGTTTTCTATCACCACCGTCGAGACGGAAAAATTGAAGTCGGAACCTTAATCACCGACACCACCGATCCGGGAAAAATAAAATGGAGACACGGCCAACCGGTCTGGAAAAGCCCCGACAGCTGGAGAGGCAAAAACCCAGCCTTCATCAACCTAATCAAAACCCCAAAAAGATATATTGCCTACTGGTGGTTAAAAAAAACCGGTCTTTTTGCCATAGTTTACCCCCAATATAAAATTAAAAAACAAATTAAAATAAGACACCAACATCATTTACATAAAATTTCCAATAACCCCATCATCGCCCCAAAAGAGAAAAACAGCTGGGAAGCCTTCACCACCTTTAACCCCGCCGCCATTTATGAAAGTGGCAAAGTTCACATCTTATACCGGGCCCAAGGTTTTGACTACAAGTCCATTTTGGGATACGCCAATAGTACTAACGGCACCCATATTACCCAAAGAACCAATCAGCCTGCCTACATCCCTCATCAAGCCTTCGAAAAAAAACCAAAGGGGCAAACAGCCAAACAACAATACATGTCCGGTGGTGGCTGTGAAGGTTGCGAAGATCCCAGGATCACCAGAATTGGAAACACCATCTATATGACCTATGTGGCCTTTAATGGATACACCCCTCCCAGAATAGCCCTAACCTCAATAAAGCTGGAAGATTTTTTGGCCCAAAGATGGTTATGGGAAAAACCGATATTAATCTCTCCTCCCAACGTAATAGACAAAAGTGCCTGTATCCTACCGGAAAAAATTAATAACAAATATGTGATTTTCCATCGAATTTTTCCCAATATTTTAATTGATTTTGCTGACGACCTTGAATTCAAAAAGGGAGAATATCTGAAAGGGGAGTATAAAATAACCCCCCGAAGTCCCATGTGGTGGGACAGTCGCAAAATAGGCGTCGGCGCCCCTCCTCTAAAAACCGAACAAGGCTGGCTTTTGGTTTATCAAGCAGTCGATGATAAAGATAGTGGCCATTACAAAGTCGGTGCTATGTTACTGGACCTAAAAAATCCAACCAAAGTGCTCTATCGATCTCGCTATCCCATCATCGAACCAAACCAATGGTACGAAAACGATGGCTTCAAAGCAGGAGTAGTCTACCCCTGTGGAGCCGTCACTATAAAAGACCAACTTTTTGTTTATTACGGTGGATCCGATTCTTACGTTTGCGTCGCTACCGCCAACCTAAATCAATTTTTACAACAACTAAAAAAAGGCAAGTGTAGTAAACTGGAATCTACATATATGGGACAAGTGGCATGAAGCGTTTTGATAAAAATCCAATTTTAATCCCAACCAACAAAACCTGGGAAAAAATCGCCTGTTTTAATCCCAGCGTAATAAAACAACCGAAAAAATATCTGATGCTTTACCGAGCCATATCCGAAGAAATGGACTATCAAGGCATCAGGCTAAACCTATCAACTATCGCCAAAGCCGAAAGTCAAGATGGTTTAACCTTTACCAATCGCCAACAATTCATAAAACCGGAATTCGACTGGGAAAAATACGGCTGCGAAGATCCGCGAATTTGTCGTATTGATAACAACTATTTTATCTTCTATACCGCTATTTCCTGCTGGCCACCAAAACCGGAAGGCATCAAACTGGCGGTGGCCATCAGTCCTGACCTAAAAACCATCAGCCAAAAACATCTGGTAACACCCTTTAACGCCAAGGCCGGAGCTCTCTTTCCCCAAAAAATCAATGGTAAATACACCATGATCCTAACTGCCGACACAGACATCCCTCCCACCCAACCCACTCTCGCCATGGCTTATTTTTCCCAAAAAGAAGATATTTGGTCAGAAAAATACTGGCAACAATGGTACGAAAAGAAAGATAAACACAAAATAAACCTATTACGATTAAGTTCAGATCAAGTAGAAGTCGGCGCCCCTCCCATCAAAACCGAAGAAGGCTGGCTGTTAATTTATGCTCACATTCAAAACTACTTTGATAACAACAAAAAAATATTTGGCATAGAAGCAGTCTTGTTGGATATGAACAATCCCACCAAAATTTTAGCCAGAACTGCCGACCCCCTGCTGACACCGAAAATGGAATACGAAAAAAAGGGACAAGTAAAAAATGTCATCTTCCCATCGGCAGCCATAATAAAAAACGACAAGTTACAAGTATATTATGGTGCCACCGATAACTTCTGCGCCACCGCCCAAACTAACTTACCCGAACTAATGACCTCAATGAAGTCCAATCCCACTAAGCAAGTATTTAAATTAAAAAAATACTCCAAAAACCCGATTCTGCAAAGACAAGAAGATAACGTCTGGGAGAGCATGGCCGTCTTTAATCCGGCCATGGTTTATGAAGATCAAAAATTTCACTTGATTTATCGGGCCATGGACCAAAACAAAGTCTCTCGCCTGGGTTGTGCCATCTCCAAAGACGGTCTGAACTTTTATTGGCGGTTGATCGACCCCATTTATGTCCCCCGCATGGACTTTGAACAGAAAAAAAATGTCAGTAGTTATTCCGGTTGCGAAGATCCCCGAATCACCAAAATCAATAATAAATTCTATTTGTGTTACACCGCCTATGACGGCATCAACCCTCCTCGAGTGGCCCTAAGTTGGATAAAATCAGAAGACTTCTTAAATCATGACTGGTTGTGGAGCAAACCGATACTTATCTCTCCCCCGGGGATAGATAACAAAAACGCTTGTTTATTTCCGGAAAAAATCAATGACAAGTATCTCCTTTTACACCGAGTCGGAGGAAAAGACATAGCCCTAGACTGGTTAAACGATCTGGCTCATTTTAACGGCATAAATTGGCTGGAAAAAGAAGCCTCCATTTCCCCTCGACCCCACAACTGGGACGGAAAAAAGATCGGCATTACCGGCCCTCCCATAAAAACGGAAAAAGGCTGGTTGCTCTTATATCACGGCGTCAGTGACATAGACCATCATTATCGCATTGGCATGATGTTATTGGATCTAAATGATCCCAGCCAAGTATTACACCGATCTAAATATCCCATTTTAGAGCCAACCGAACACTTTGAAAAAGAGGGCATGGTCAACAATGTTGTCTTCCCTTGTGGCACGGCTTTAGTCGATAAAACCCTATATGTCTATTACGGCGGAGCCGACCAAGCCATCGGCGTCGCTACCGCCAACATCGACCGACTCTTGAAAAACCTCCTCACTAACTAAAAATACTAACCCCTGATCCTTTTACAAACCAATGATACCTTGCCCGCATACTTTGTGTGAAGTGTTACCGGCAAGTCAGAACATATTTTAAAGAGTTTTAACAAGGAGCTCACCGCTGGGGCCAGCTCCCGCACCGCCGGCCCTTGGCGCTTCGCATTATCCATATTTTCTTGATGCGCGATTTTATTTATTCTTATTCACTCAATTAAGTTTTAATCGTAAAATATCGTGAAATATCCATGTTATAATGAAAACAACCACAATAAATCGAAAATCAAACACGAAACACAAATGATTTAATGTGAAAAAAGGAAAAGTATCTTTCTGTTTTTTTTGATTTTGATCTAACGACCAGTCGTTTTTGGTTACCCAAAAATACCATTGGAAGGAAAAAGGAGACTTCATGGCACAAAAGTGTTTATTCTAAGTCGACTGGAATATAAAACCTATCAAAATGAATTAGGAATAGAGACAAAAAATGAAAATCATTACATTACCCACTCCAAAAAATTTAAAAGATGTAATATCGAAATTAAATCCAGAATATAAATGGACTACCGGTCATTTAAAAAATATAGAAATATGTATAAAAAACAAAAAAATAAAAATTTCACATAAAAAAACTGATTTAAAAAACTACGATTTTATCTGGCTTTCTTCCTCTTGGCCATCGCGAGACACCGCCTACATCGTAAAAAAATATCTCGAGTATTCCAACATTCCTCACTCTTTTGTAGAAAAAGCCGGATCAAAACTTGTCGATTGTATGCTCTTTGCCATAAACAACATTCCTCTCCCAAACACATTCTATTGTGCCAAAACAAAATTAAAACAAAACATAAAACAACTCGAAGACTGCTGTTCTTACCCATTAATTATCAAAGACACCAAAGGATATGGTGGCAAGTTATCCCAGTTAATCTATAATCGTCGACAATTCTTAAAAGCAACTCTCAATCTACCAAATCACAAAAAGTTTATCTACCAAAAATTCATTCCAAATGAATACGACTGGGGAATTCTTATTAACAATAATCAAGTAGTCGCAGCAGAAAAAAGTTACCCGAAAAAGGGAGAGTTTAGAAACAACGCCTGTAATGGAGCTAAGGAAATTTTTGTAAATACAAAACAAGTACCACAAGAAATAAAAAATATCGCCATTAGGGCCAATAAAGTTCTTGGGCTGGAATGGTCAAGATCAGACATTATGGTAGACAAAAATACCCAAAAACCATATCTTCTTGAGGTAAACAGATTTCCGGGCATCAGCAAGGGCACAAATGAAGTAAAAGCCGCCCATCAATTCTTAAGCTCAAAGTTAAAAACAATTACCACTTCCAAAACACCTAATCCTTAACATGTCAAAGTTGCCAAACACTTACTCTGTGTGAGCTGTTATCAACAAATCAGAACTTATTTTAAAGATTTGTAACAAGGA
>CAYQNE010000049.1:0-4924 GCA_964418875.1 uncultured Gammaproteobacteria bacterium
TCCAGTTTTCTTTTGATTTCCTCGACTTGGTTATCCACAGTCTATTTTACCACCGGGTTTTATTCGTGTCGAAAACGGAAGTCGAAAAGGGGAAAGGAATGAATCCTGTATAATTTTCGACTAACTAGTAGCATGGATGTAAAAACAGAACTGACCAGATTGGCCAAGATAACCGACAAGCATTTGGAGGTTTATTTTGACGAAGAAATTGGTAGAAATTTCGGTTTTAATCAGAGACAAAAAAAATTAGTCAAAAAATTACTCGAGCATGCTAAAGAACATAATTTGAGATCGGCTAAGAGATTAAGGGCTTCTTTTGTCTATTATTCTTATCTGTTGGGAGGGAAAAAAGCCAATAAAAGAATTTTTAGGGCGGCGGCGGCCATAGAGCTGGTTCACACGGCCTTGTTGATACACGATGATTTTATGGATCAAGACGAATTGAGACGGGGTGGAATAACCAGTCATAAATTTTTGGCCAGAGGGAGCAAGCATTATGGTGAGGCAATGGCGGTGGATTTGGGAGATGCAGTATTATCCTGGGGTTATGAAATGTTAAACAGGTGTGATTTTAGAACTAAACTGGTAAATAAAGCGGTGGGGCATCTCTTAAGGACAGCCATCAAAACGGGATGGGGGCAGGCGATGGATTTGAATTTGGAAAAAGAAAAAAAGTGGACAGAGGATGACGTACTGACGACACATAGGGCCAAAACAGCGATTTATACTTATGAAAATCCATTAATGGTGGGAGCTATACTGGGAGAACTGAGCGAGGAGGTAAAAGAAATTCTGACAGAATATGCCCGATGGGGCGGGATTGCCTTTCAGTTACAGGATGATATTTTGGGACTTTTTGGAAATCCCGAGAAAACCGGCAAATCGGCCGATTCGGATTTGTTACAAGGAAAAAGGACCTTATTGATGTTGGTGGCGTTGAAGCAAGGAAGTGAAAGTGATGTTGGAGCGATAATGAAAGTGTGGGGAAAGAGGAGGGCTAATAAAGATGATTTGAAAAAAGCGAAAGAAGCGGTGAAAAAAAGCGGATCATTGGATTATTCGATACGAATTTCGAGACAATATGCCAAGAGAGCCGTTGATGTAGCTGAGAAGTTGAGGAAGCATGAGTTGAACAAAAAGGCGATTGACTACATCCAAGGAATTGCGGCTTACATGGTGGAAAGAGATGTTTAGGCGGGGGAAACGACCGGGGTGGCGGGGGGAGGAGTGATTTTGGCGGTGGAGTTTTTGAGAATGAGATCAAAAGTATAGGGAGAAAGGATATAAAGAACTTCAAAGGTGGCGACAGAGAGTTCAAAGGCGGAAGGAATTTGACTGGTGACAACAAAAGCGCCGATACCTAAAATGAAAGCATTTTTGACACTTTGGCGCATTCTTTGTTTGAAAACGCGATCGATGATTTTGGTGGGGATGTCATTCTGACGAGCTTTTTTGACTGACAAGCGATGACGGATGTAACCGGCATGGAGAGTAGTAATAAAGGTGCCAATGGCAGTAATCAAATTCATGGACCGATTGGGACGGGTTAAATCGGCTTGAAGCATGATGCCGACAGCAGAGGTGGGTAGGTGGCGAAGAACAAAAAGAGTCAGAAGAAAAAGACTGCCACCGAAACCACCGACTTTCAATAAAAAACGATTGTAATTGATGCGGACCGATAAAACTTTTTTATTTTTGCGGAGAAAAATTTTGACCAGTCGCCACAAAAGCCGAGGAATTACAAAAAGGGCTAAAAGAACAAGAAAAATTTGACTAATAAGGGACCATTCCAGGGCCATTGTTTGGGTGATTTTAAAAAAGGGAAAATTGAAGTCGGTGCCCAATAGAGGGTATTTGGGATAGGGAATAAATGAATAAAGCAAGGAGGGGTCTAATTTTTGACTATAAAAGTCGATCAAAAAAATACGACCGGCAGAGAAAAAGGCAATGGCGTTGAGAATAAAGTTGAAGATATAGAAAACAAGGGCGATGTTGCCCTGTTTAACTTTTTGAGTAAAAAGAAAATACTGGTCTTTTTCGGTCTTGATTTTGTCCAGTTCGTCTTGGAAGTCTTTGAGAGAGGTAGACAGTTTTAGACTAATGAAACGCATAGGTAAAAACAACAGGTTTTGACCGATACCGATGAGGATAACCGAAACCCAGATACGACGAGTCAGATAATAAAGACCAAAAAAAGCGCTGGCATAAAAACGAAAACTACCGCCTTTAAAAAACCAAACGATCAGAACGATGAGGCCGATAAGTAAGAGAGTGGTAGTGAAAGGCATCCAGCGGTGACTATTATCGATTTGGCGAACCTGTTTGAGACCGGAATTGTTTTTTAGCATGTCTGTTCTTGATTATAACCCAAAACAAGACTGTTTCTTCGACGCTTTTTATCTTATACTTAAAAAGGATGGCAGTCGAAAAAGAAAAATTATCGAGCAAAGAAGGTGGAGATCAAGCAATAGAGACACGACTGATTGATGTGGAGGAGAAAAGAGCAAAAGTGCCGGTGCCCAGAGAAGTAGAGAGTTGGATGGAAAAAATAGAAAAAGTTCCGACGGTTGGAGACGGGAAGGTTAAAGTGGGGCAAAAAACAGTATTGAGGCCAGCTAAACCGGTTGATCCTAAAATAAAGCTACCTAAAACGAGGAAAGCCTTTGTGGCCGGTTTTTCAGAGAAAGTCAGTGAAGTCGGTCGGTGGTGCTCGACCTTTATCTTAAGATTGATTAAAATTAAAAAAGGGAAGGTGGAGTTTAAAAACGATGAGTCCTGATATTTTAGAAAAACAAATAACCGGAATGATATTGTGGCTGGTGGTGGGCGGGTCGGCGGTATTGCTAACTGCGATTTTGGGTTATATTTTGGTTTTGTGGTACAGGTGGAGAGATAGAGAAAAGAGGTCGTTGGGTCTGGTGACTTTACTGATAGCGGTGCCTCATGATAACGAAATAAAGATTGATGCCATGGAACAAATAATTGACTCTTTGGCCAGTATGTATAAAAAGGCCAAGTTGAAACTTTTTCAACCACTGGTAAGTCAACCAAGCGTGTCATTGGAAATAGTGGGGACCGATGAAGATATCAGGTTTTATATCAGTGTGCCAAAGAAATATAAAGAGTTGGTGGAAAGACAGATTTTTAGTGTTTATGCCGGAGCCGACGTGACAATAGCGGATGAACCGAATATTTATACGGTCGACGGAAAAATGGAATATGCTTGGCTGAAAATCAAAAAAGATGCCTTTTATCCGCTTAAAAGCTATAAAGAGATTGCCACCGATCCGTTAGCGGCAATCAGTTCGGCCATGTCAAAGCTGGGGAAAGGAGAAAGCGCGGCGGTTCAGTTGATAGTGTCTCCGACTGACGGTAAGTGGAAAAAAGCCGGTAAGGGTTTTATCAGTGAAACCAAAAAGTCGGAGGCTAATCCGGAAAAGGCTTCTTATAAGGTGGATGCACGGCAACTGGAGGCAATTGAAAACAAGTGTAGTAAGTCGGGTTTTGAGGTGGCCATCAGGATAATAACCATGTCAAAAACGAGCGAGGTGGCTAAAAATCATTTGTCGAATATAAAGGCTTGTTTTGGGCAATTTGAATCACCCTGGAATAAATTATCATCAAAAAAAATCAGGTGGAAAAGTTTGTTTATGCAGGACTTTATTTATAAGTATCCTGTAATTTGGTGGACTAAGGGTCGAACTGTTTTGTCCTCAGAAGAAATCGCTTCGATTTTTCATATGCCGAACAAAACTATCGAAACTCCCAACATCCACTGGCTTAAAGCTAAAAAGGCGGCCGGGCCGGTAAACGCGGCCAAAGAAGGGATGTATATCGGCGACAATTTGTTTAGAGGGGAAAAGAAAAAGTTTTGTATGACCAAGGGAGACCGACAAAGGCATTTCTACATCGTGGGACAAACCGGTGTGGGAAAATCGTGGTTGTTGGCCGATATGGCACTTCAGGATATAAAGGCGGGGCATGGTGTTTGTTTTATAGATCCCCATGATACTTATGAAAGTATTTTGGAAAGAATTCCGCCGGAACGGGTCGAAGACGTAATTTATTTTGATCCATCATTGACGGATCGACCAATGGGTTTTAATGTGATGGAATGTGATCGAGAAGATCAGAAGGATTTTGTGACTTCCTCGATTATCAACTTGATGTATAAGTTATATGATCCGTATAAAACCGGAATTGTGGGGCCTCGATTTGAACATGCTATCAGAAATATTATGCTGACGGTGATGATTGAGCCGGGAGCCACTTTTATTGAAATTGTTCGGTGTCTGACTGATCCGTCTTATGTAAAAACACTATTACCCAAGTTAAATGATCCGATGATAAAACGCTATTGGACTGATCAAATCGCCCAAACCAATGATTTTCATAAATCGGAGGTTCTAGATTATATCGTGTCAAAATTTGGTCGGTTTATTACCAATAAAATGATGCGAAACATCATTGGTCAATCGCAATCTTCGTTTAATTTTAGAACAGCTATGGACGAGGGAAAAATCATTATTATCAACTTGGCCAAGGGTACTATCGGGGAAGAAAATTCATCATTTTTGGGATTGGTGCTGATCCCCAAGATTTTGATTGCGGCTATGAGCCGACAGGACACGCCGGAAGCAAAAAGGAGGGATTTTTATCTGTATGTGGATGAATTTCAAAATTTTGCCACTCAGGATTTCGCCGTAATCTTGTCGGAGGCCAGAAAATATCATTTGAATTTAACAGTGGCTAATCAGTTTATTTCCCAAATGGATGACGAGGTTAAAAATGCGGTGTTTGGAAATGTGGGAACAATATGTAGTTTTAGGGTGGGAATTTCGGATGCCGGCTTTTTGGCCAAACAGTTTGAACCAACTTTTAGCGAACATGATCTTTTAAATCTAGGAACGGGGGAAGTTTATAT
>CAYQNE010000050.1:0-4916 GCA_964418875.1 uncultured Gammaproteobacteria bacterium
CGCCTGCAAGATAATTATCGGTGGTTTTTTTGAATTATTCATTATCTTCTCTATCATAATAGTTGCTTGCTTAGTGATAAATTTTAATTGATTAAGATAATAAGGCCGTCTTTCCACTCCTTCATCCGCATTAGTCAAAATCGCCTCGTTTACCACTCCACCATCTTCGGTAAACACATAGGGAGGATGAGGCGCCATTATGTGTGCCAGAACATATTTCGGTCCTCCTAAATAAGCCACATCAGGCATCTTTTCAAACACCGACAAAGTGTTTCTTCTAAGCGCGTCTTCCCACGCCTCTTGTATCAAAGGAGACAGTAAAGTTGTTTGCAAAAAAACCATATTGCTTTCACTGGTTGGGATATTTATCCCTAACATCTTAAAAGTCTTTTTTTCGTTAAAAATAACATCAGCCAAATAATTTTCATTGGTACCTTCCCAACTTGACACAAAATTAATTGTTTTATAACCAAAACTTTTAAACTTTTTTGTTACCAAGTTATCCAGCATCATGTTTTTTGCCACCGATCCGTTAACGGGATTTCTTCCATATTTTTCAGGTAAAAAATCCAAATAACTCATATAAAAGGTGGAAGGTAGTGACAAATAGGTATGAATGTAATTGGTTCTTGCCTTTTTTGCTACGAAAAAGCCCATTTTGTCCAGATCGGCAACAAATTCGCCGTTGTCATAATCATATAAATCTTTTAGAATATCATTTCTGGCATATCCATCCAAGATTATATGATATACATCCGGAGTTTCGACAGAACTTTCTTGGCGTCCTAACTCGACTTTGGCAAAATCACCATCTCCTCTATTTTTTTTAATTTCGTTTATAAAAATTGTCGCCACAGAAGTCAAAAACAACAAGAAAAAAACAATATTTATAAAGGACATCAATCCGGACAAATCACTTTTTGTCCTCAATGTTTTATAAACAAAAAAACCACCCATCAAAAACACAATCGGCAACAAAATTTTATCGGGACCAAGCACCATACCGCCCGGCAACGGAATAAACAGCTTATTGTTCAGATACTTGCTCAAGTGTCCATAAGAAAAAAAGACAAACACCAACCCTGTTACGACCAAAGAAGATTTTTCTTTATTACCACATATTCGATACAGCAGAAAAACCAAAGAAACCGAGATTGCCACAGAAAAACATAATGGTTTTTCCAAAAAGACCAAAGAAAGCTCAGATATATTATTGGCATAAAAATACAATATCGGGTAAACAGCTACCAATAAAACCGGCCACAAAAATGAAAGAGCCTTAATTTTGTTTTTAATTATCTCACCTTTTCTTCATTAAATAAATTTTTCTTTTTGACCCCACCACCGGGCCACTTTCTTCAATTTCAAAATATTTTCCAAAAACCCCTTCAAACTCTTTCTGTCCATAATCATCAAAAACATCCTCCCTCTGTGACAGCAATATTTTCACCTTTGAGTCGGTTTTGGGCACAAACTCAATTATCAAAAATTCAGTTATCCCGGCTATCAGTTTTGCTATTTTTTCAAACGGCAAATTATTTGAAATCGCCAAATGGTGAATCAAAGCCAGAGCCAATACCACATCCACCTTTGTTCTTTTCCAAAATGATTTCCTTTCCTCATTAGCCCAGCCTATTGCCGCCCCCGGATTGGTTATATCTACCGTCAGTGGCAACAGTCTCTCGCTTCCTTCCCACTTTTTATAATTTTTTTCTACCGCCAACCAATCATAATCTGTCGACAAAACATAAGCTCCCATTTCTGCCCCGATCATTCCGAACTCGCCCGTATTTGCCCCTAAATCAAGCACTGTTTTTGCCCTGCTTTTCATCAAAAACCTCCTAACCAAACTCTTCTTGCTGGCGAAAGCCTTTGTCGAATAATTAGTGTCTTTGTAATAATCACCCCACTCGCTTTCACTCTTTTTTACCTCTAAATTCATCACTGTTGTTTCCAAACTGGTCAAAAGATTAGTCAGCAACCGGCGGGACAGCTTGTGTTTTTTGCCCCCCCTTGTTTTCATCTTCTGTGACCTTGCATTCAAGTGAATATGAGATAAGGTTCCAAAATTAAACTTCGATTTTATCGGCAGCAATCGACTGGCCAAATCCAGAGGTATGCCGTCCAAATAAATCGCCAACAATCGACCCAATCTTCCATCTACCGAGGCCATTAACACCAATGGCGCCAAAAAATGTCGACAAAATTGTCTATAAGCCACCCAAGCCTCTCCTTGTTTGTATTTTTCAAACGACAAAGTGTCTATAAACACCGGTTTTGTCCCCACAAACTGAACATTGTAGGCACTGGCATCCTTTAGACTCATTCCATGATCCATTGCCGTTTTTTGAATTTTAAGAGTCAGCAATGCCCCTGCTTTTAATTGAGAAAAACACCATTCATATGGATAAGATACAAACAGAATTTTTTCCGCCTCAATTATTCCCTTCCTAATATCCCGATGAGGGATCAACATTTCTTTTTTAACCAGGCTTTTATACAAACCGGAACTCATTAGAAGCCTATAATTTTCTTGATAACAACCATTTATTTGTCTAAACACCTTTCCGTTTTTGTAAAACACAAAACCGCTTCTGTCCTTATATGAACTAACTTCCCTTTTTCTCATTTTTCTTTTCACCCCAAAGACTCTTTATTCTTGTCCAAAATGTCTTTATGAACAACCCTCCTCCCACCAAGCCAGCAATCAGCATTTGAATCAAATAACTTCCACTGCCCGGATCCAAATAAGCATGAACCGGTTTAGCCAGAACACACCAAACCACTATCAACCCTAAAACTTGTTTTAATAACATTCCAAAATTATAGCAAAACCGCCACCGGATCACTTGTTAGTACCCACCACAATTCCATCAAAACCAATATCACTGCCATTCCAACTATCATTTTCCACCATTTTTTTGGCAACCTATTAAACACTCCCACCGCCACCACCCCCACCAAAACCTTAATCGCTACCTCCATCCAGTAATTTTTTAAACTAAATTTCAAAAACGCCGTCGCCACTCCCGATTCCAGATCCTGATTCAAAAACCGAATACCGTTTTTTATTCCCACCCCCACAAACCTAAACCCGGATACCATTATTCCTGCCAGATACTCCCCCTCAATCATTGACACTCTCGCCACCCTTATTATCGGTCCCATAAAAAAAGCTAAAACTAACCACTCCAACCCCTTTTTATTTTTCCACCACCAAAACAGACCCATTACCCCTGTTGTTACTAAAATCTGCCTTATTGATAAATTTTTTACCGTCGGTCCGTAAAACACCCACCAGCCCAATTCCCATCTTGACCTTAATAGCCCCCCAAACCCCAGCCACAAAAACAAACTTCCCCATATCCACCATTTATATTTTTTTATTTTGATCGCCACCGCCAACCACCCCAACCACGCCAATATCCAGTAGGGGAGATATTCTCTCTTTTGGTTTTCCAAAGGCAGTTTTCTGTCCAAAAAATCACTATCGTCTGCCACGAAATAATCACTAAAAATTATTTCCGGCTCATACTTTATTTCCTCTCCAATTTTTTTATTTATTCTTGCTTCTCTTTTCATTTCCCAGTCTCCGATTCTCACCTCTTCCATCGGCTCAAATTTTTCTGTAAATTGGCTCATTGTTACTGTTTCTGCGTTTTTTGCCACCCATCCAACTTGCCGCCAATACTCCTCCAGGTTACTTGCCCCCTCCATGCCCACCTCTAGCCCCATCGTTATTTGCCCCGTTTCCGCCAGGTATTTTTCTGCCAAGCTTTTAAAATAATCATTTGCTAACCCTCTTTCCAAATAATCATTTGCTTGTAGTGAATAATTAGAAAATTCCGGCCCCTCGCCTGTTGCTAGTTCCGGGTCTCTCAACGCCCATTGTATAATCGTCACTCCATCTCCTGGAGTCAAAATATTATATTTAGAGGCCTTATACGGCGCTCCCCACCATTGTCCCCACACTCCATAATTATCCGTCGTTTTCTGATCCGCCACTATCAAGGCGATTTCCACCCCATATTTTTCTTCCATGTAAGACAAAGACCAACTGTCAATCCACCAGGCCCCCACTGCTTTTGGCCAAAACCCAAACTCATCCTCGAATCGATCAAACATCTCATCAATTAACTTTCCTCTTTCATTTCGATCATATCCCGATAAAAACACCACATCCGGCTTATACCACGGTCTTTGCGGCTTATAATTCACTCTGGCCGTTCTCGCCAGCTTGGGACTGATTTCTAAAAATAACCCCATTTCCTGATTGCCATCAAACTTTCCCATCTCTTCCAACAATTCTTCATCCGACAACACATCATATTGCACCAGCCATGTTGCCTTAAGACTCTCTTTTTTGATCGGCCCATATTGTTTTCTTAACAAATCCAAATCCTGACTCACCCACAAACTTCTATCTCTAACTGGGTTTACTATCGTTGCATATCTGTTTTTATCCTCCGCCCCCTCCACCTTCCCCGCTAAAGCCAAAAACATTATTACCAACCAAATTTTTTTCATCTTCACTCCGCTTGCTCCTCATCCCCTTCAGACAACTTTCCCGTCTCATTTCTGACAAACCCCAAAACTTCTTCATCACCGCTTTCTGTGGCCAGGTCTTTCCACACGTCCAAAAACAAAACCACTTTCAATTTTATTAGGTCCCTTACATGAGGACGGTACTCTTTTTCTGTTGCTTCCGGTTCTTGGTTAAAAGAAAGGAGACCATCTCTTAATCCCGCTAATCTATTTTGTTGGTCTATCCCCTCAAAAATCTCCGCCGCCTTGACTCGCCATGCACCAACCAAAGTCTTTCTTGCAAGCCATTGATTTTCTATCTCCCTCGAACAACTCACCCCCCCCCCCCCCCCCCCCCCCCCCCCCCCCCCCCCCCCCTCCCCCCCACCCCC
>CAYQNE010000051.1:0-4820 GCA_964418875.1 uncultured Gammaproteobacteria bacterium
TGAAAACGACGATAGAGATGCCAATTAGCCAGACTAAGTAAACAGAGAAGGGTTAAAAGGCAAAGCTTGGCTTTCATTTTTTGATTTTATTGAGCCTGATGGCACAATCATCCAATTGTTTTTTGTCAAGTTTACCGGGAGCATTCATCATTAAATCGATACCTTTCGAGTTTAGGGGAAAAGCGTAAATATCCCGAATATTGGGTTCATCGAGCAATATCATTAAAAGACGATCAATGCCAATAGCCCAGCCTCCATGGGGAGGAGCACCGTAGTGAAAGGCATTATAGAGTCCTCCAAATTTTTCGATAACTTGTTGACGACTATAACCAATTTTGGCAAAAACCTTAACTAGTGTTTCCGGTTGATGGTTTCTAATCGAGCCAGAGGCGAGTTCATATCCGTTTAAGACGAGATCGTATTGATGAGACTCAATTTTGAGTGGATCTTTTTGGTCTAAAGCCTTGGCCCCTCCTTTGGGCATTGAGAAAGGATTGTGACCAAAATCAAGAGAACCATCTTCTTTCTTTTCATAAAAAGGGAAATCGGTGATCCAGGCAAAGGCCAGTGTGTTATCGTCAATCAGTTTTAGTACTTGACCTAAGTGGTGGCGCAAGGCAGATAAAACCTTATTGACTAAGTCTAAAGAACCGGCTGATAAAATAAGAATGTCTCCTGGCTTTGCTGAACTAAGCTTAATGATTCGGGATTGAATGTCTTGGCTTAAAAATTTGGAGATATTGGATTCCAACCGATTTTGGAAAACCGTCGCAAAGGTGAGACCTTTGGCCCCCAACCGTAATGCTATTTGTTCCAGTTTGTTTAGCTGGCTTTTACTAAGTGCTAATTTACTGTCAATGAGAAGGCCTTTTACTGATGTGGCTTGGTTGAATATTTTAAAGTCGGTTTTGTGCCGAAGTAATTTTGTAAAATCCAATAGTTTCAAATCAAAGCGAATATCGGGTTTATCGGTACCATAATCGGCCATTGATTGTTTGTAGGAAATTTGAGAAAAAGGATAATTAGCCAGTTTTTTTTGAGGGGCAACAATCTTGTATGTATCTTTGATTAAATCTTGGGCAATAGAAAAAATAGTATCGACAGTGGGAAAACTCATTTCCATGTCGATTTGATAAAAAACACCGGCGTGACGATCAGCCCTAGGATCTTCGTCTCGGGCACAGGGAGCAATTTGAAAATAACGGTCAACACCAGCAACCATAAGTAATTGCTTGAATTGCTGAGGAGCTTGAGGAAGAACAAAAAACTTCCCCGGGTGGAGACGAGAAGGAATAATAAAATCACGAGCACCTTCGGGAGAAGTACTGGTCAGAAGCGGAGTGATAACTTCGGTAAAGTTATTTTTATCCATCCAATTTCTAACCGCTAAAATATATTTGTGCTTGTTTTTGATGATTTTTTGTAAACGAGGGCGACGCAAATCAAGATAACGATATTTGAGACGAACTGATTCGTCAATCTTGGTACCGTCAGTATCAAGAGGGAGAGGTGGTACTTGGCTTTTATTAACAACCGATAATTGCTGACAATCAATTTCAATGGTACCGAGAGGAATATTCTTGTTGACTGCGCTTGATTGTCTTTTGACTATGGTTCCTTCGACCTCAATCACCCATTCTTTACCTAAAGTCGAGGCGGTGGCGTGAGCTGATTTGGCTGTAGTCGGATTGATGACTAACTGGACGATACCGGTCCAATCGCGCAGATCAATAAAAATAAGAGAGCCATGATCACGACTTTTACTAACCCAACCCTGTAAAAGAATCTTTTTACCAATTTTTTTGGGACAGTCACCAATGACGGTACGCTTCATGGCTAGAGTATATCAAGTGGACAGGAAAATTTCCTTGACCATAAGCTGGGGAGTGGATCGACCGTTCCAGGTATTTATATCAAGAGAGGCCACCAGGTCTATGTTGTCCCCCACTTTTATTTTCTTGTCAAGATGGCCTTTTTTGAAAGCAATGGCATCGGCCCCAGCAGTGGCGGGGCAGGCCCCAGCAGTGGCGGGGCGAGTGGCAACGTTTTCAACGACGGCCGTGTCAGGATCATCGACTTGGAGTTTCAGGTGAGCCGAATCGGAGCCGACCAGCTTTTTGGAAACAATTTTTATATTTTTAAAATAAAAAAGGGGTCGACGATTGCCCATGCCGAATGGTTGAAGTTGATTGATGGCTTGTATGTTTTGAATTTTTAGAGCGGAGAGTTTGGCGGTAGCTTCAACGGTCAAAATAGGAGAAAGATCAATTTTAGCTAATTTCTTTTTGGCCAAGGTTTGTAATTTTTTCTTTAAAATAGGGATGTTTTTATTTTTAATACTAAAACCGGCGGCGGCGGGGTGGCCACCCAGGTCGACAAAAAGTGAAGAGAAACGACGAAGAGCCTTAATGATGTCAAATTGAGAAATGGAACGACAAGAACCGACGGAAGTATTTTTTTGACGACTGATAACAATGGCCGGCAGATAAAATTTTTGACTGAGAAAACCGGCCACCAAACCAATAATGCCGGGATGATATTGAGAGTGACTAGTGAAAATAAGTTTTGTGGTTGCGGAGGGTGGAGTTTTGATAGCCAGCTTAATGCCCTGCTGTTGTAAAAGTTGACGCTGTTGGTTGATATGACGAAGTTTGGCAGCGTAAATATTGGCCTGACGGGAATTGGCAGAACAAAGTAGGCGGAGAGCGTCGGTGGGGTCTTCAAGTCGGCCGGCGGCGTTGATTTGAGGAGCCAAAATAAAACCCAGATCATAAGTGGACAATTGATTGGAGGATCGTGACGAGGGGATGAGAGCTTTAACTCCGGGGGATGGATTTTTTTGTAAAGAAATAAGACCGTGGTAAACAATATTTCGATTGATTGAAGTAAGAGGTAAGCAATCGGCCACCAGACCGATGGCGGCTAAGCCTAAATCGACCTGGGGAGAAATTTGTCGAGATAACAGCCAAGATAAGCCGGCACCGCAGGTTTTGGTGGAGTGGATGATGGCGGTGGCCGGAGGTAAGGTGGCGGGAGCGACGTGGTGATCGGTGATAATGATATCCGAACCGTGACGGATTAGTTTTTTTATCTCTTTGGTGGCAACAATACCGTTATCCACCGTAATAATGAGGTCGAAAGAAAGTTTTTTTTGCCGAGCAAATGTTTGGATCGAGTCGAACTTAATACCATAACCGTCATCTTGGCGATGAGGGATGAAAGGGGTGACATGGGCCCCCTTAGAATGAAGGGTTTGCCATAAAATAGCAGTGGCGGTAATACCGTCAGCATCATAATCACCGTAAATTAAGATGTTTTGCTTTTTTTTAATGGCCTGCTTGATACGGGTAACAGCTTTTTTTAATTGAGAAGTGGGAACGCCAAAATGGCGAGGGGTGAGATGTCGAGGATGTTTGGGCTTTAAAAAATGATCAAATTGATCAGGGGGGATCTGGCGATTTTTTAACAAAAGATTAATTATTTTTTGACGAGAAGTATGACCGTCGATAAGGCTGGGTGAAGAAAAAATGATTTGAGGTGGAAGCATCTTTATATTTTACACAATTTTGATATACTATCAGTTGAGTTAATATTTATAGAACAAGGAGAGTAATGACAAAAAAATTATTCGTAGGAAATCTGGCTTATGCCATGACTGACGACCAATTGACGCAAATTTTTGCTGCTCATGGACAAGTCGTTTCAGTTAATATTATTAAAGATCGTTTTTCCCAAAGGAGCAAAGGCTTCGGTTTTGTGGAATTTGACACCGAGGCAGAAGCGGCTGCAGCCATGCAGGCTTTGGAAGGAAGTGATCAAGAAGGTCGCAATATGGTGGTGAAAGAAGCCACTCCCCGAGCTGATGACAACAAGGGAAGTAGCCCAGTAACTGAGGCCCCCGTTGCAACTGAAATCCCCGCGGCTCCAGTTGAAGAAGCCCCAGCGGCTCCGGCTGAGGAAGTTCCGGTGACGGAAGAAACTCCGGCAGAGAAGGCCCCAGAGGCTCCAGTTGAACCGACCGTGGAAGCTGAAGCAGAAGTGACTCCGGTAGAAACTGAAGCAAAAACTGAAGAAACTCCTGTTTTGGAAGAAGTTAAGACAGAAGAGACGGAAGAAAAATAAAGAAAAAAGAAAACCCGCTGTTTTGTCAACGGCGGGTTTTTTTGGGTTAAAATAGGTCTATGAAGAAAAAAATAATTATACCGGAAAAAGTAAAAAGAATGATGGCTGTGTTTGAAAAGAACGGAGGAGAGATTTATTTGGTGGGTGGAGCGGTCAGGGATTTGCTGTCGGAGGGAACGGTGAAGGATTGGGATTTTGCCACTAATTTAATTCCGGAAAAGATGAAAAGGTTATTTGCTAAAAATAGTTTTTGTAATAATCGCTTTGGCACCCTAAGCATTGTGGGGAAAAATAAAGAAATTTTTGAAGTAACCACTTATAGAAAAGAGGTGGGTTATTCGGACAAAAGACATCCCGATAAGATAATTTGGGGAAAGAGACTGGAAGATGATCTGGCCAGGCGAGATTTTACCATTAACGCCTTGGCGCTAGACAGTCAGGGAGAAAAAGTGATTGATCTGTATGGAGGCAGAGAAGATCTGGCCAAAAAATTAATCAGAGCAGTGGGAAGCGCTGATAAAAGATTTGGAGAAGATGCTTTAAGAATGATGAGGGCGGTAAGAATTGCAACTACTTTGGGATTCACCATTGAGAAAAAAACTTTTGAGGCGATGGTTAAAAATGCATCGTCAATAAGGCAGGTGGCCGGAGAGAGAATAAGCCATGAGTTGTTTTTGATATTATTGTCCCCCACTCCG
>CAYQNE010000052.1:0-4774 GCA_964418875.1 uncultured Gammaproteobacteria bacterium
TTCCTTGGAAAGGGCGGCCGGCTTCCCCTGCCCGTTTTTTATCTGCTTGGCGTAAATACGGGTATTGTTGCGATTGTGTAATGAAGTAATAATAACACCAGAGTTGGCGTTATCCAATAAGACAAGTATAAAGCTTTGATTGCCGCCAACGTCATTAAAAGGATTAAAGCGGGTAAAGCTAGTTTTTTGCAAACAACTATCAATTTTTTCTAATTGTCGGTTAAGGTCAAGATTAGAGGGGGTGTTTTTACCCTTAGGATCGTTTTTTTTGTAGAATAGAAAAATAAGGTAGACGAAGGCGAATAAATTGAGGCTGGTGATTAGGAAATAAATTGAAGGCATTTAAAGTAATTGTAGCAGAATTTTGTGCTATACTGGCCCTAAATGAAGCTAAAGGCTAATTCCTATATGAAAAAGGATCTTTGGAGAAGTGGATTTTTGAGTGTGTTGGCGGTGATGGTAATATTGACGGTGTATTTGATAGAAACAAAACCCTATTTAGTAAATTTATTCTTAAAGGAGGTGAAGTAAAAAAATGGCAACAATTACTTTTTATTGTGTTAAGTGTAGAGCTTCAAAAACTGTAGACAAAAAGGACACGGAGAGGACAACTCTCAAAAACGGTAGACCGGCAGCTAAGGCTGTTTGTCCCGACTGCGGTACCGGAATGTTTAAGATTCTTTCAGCGAAAGACGCTCAGGACGCTTAAAAAATTTGGTAAAATTAGGATACTCCTAAGAAATCAAAGGGTTTACCTTGTGGTCGGTCTTCGGACTGGCTACGAGGAGGAAAGTCTGAGCCACAAAAAGCAGGGAACCCCGCCGTTGCGGGGCTCGGCGTGAGCTGAGGGCAATGCTATAGAGACGAGTAAGCGAGCCGGCTTCGCAAGAAGTTTGGTGAGTGGAAGTGGAACGAGCATCCTTCCGGTGGAAATCTCAAGTGGGGGCGTTAATATCTGGCTTTTGAGAGCCCCAGGTAGAGAGAGTAGATTGATGACCCATAAACAAAACTCAGCTTATTGGTTTCTTAGGGGTTTTTGTTGAAAAGATCAGGTAACAAGACGCGAACAACGGATTCGATGGTAAGGTAAATGGGAATGGCTAAAATAGCGCCGGGGATGTTGGCTAATTTAGCTCCGGTCAAAAGAAGAGTAATGGTGACTAAGGGGTTGAGGCCGATAGTTTGTTTCATTATTTTGGGAACAATGAGATTATTTTCCAACTGTTGAACCGTAATTCCCCAGACAATGGCCAGAAGAGCGGTTAACGGGGAAATGGTCAAGCCAATAATGGCGGCTAAAATAGTGGCGATGGTGGGGCCAATATTGGGAACTATTTCCAAGACCCCAGCCACGATGGCCAAGGGAACAGCATAATTAAGACCGAGGAGAAGATAGCCAAAATAAGAGAGGAGACCGATAATAATCATCAACATGATTTGGGCGTTAAACCAGGAACCCAGTCTTTTTTCCAGATTGGAAATGATGGTGATGGCTTTATTTTTGCCTTGTTGTCCGAAAAGTTTGAAACTATGTTGGTTGAAATTCTTTCTTTCCAGTAGAAGGTAAAAAGTGATAACGAAAAAGACAAAAGATGAAAAGATGTTGGAAAAAATTGAAAGAATGGCTTTGGTAATATTTTGGGGCAGGGTTTCTATTATTTTGAATTGGGATGACCAGTCGATGGCGGAGGTGCCAAAAAAGTGAGTGTTGGTTAGCAACCGGGGTAAGGTGTTTATCAGGCCAGTGGTTTGTTCGATTAAAACCGGAACAATGACGGCGATAGTAGAAGACAATACCGATAAAATTAAAAGGTAGAGAGCAATAATAGCCAGGGGACGGGGTATCTTCCGTTTTTCCAGCCAAGCGACTGATGGATTTAATATTTCCATGAACATAAAGCTGAGAAAAAGAAGGACAATGACCCCACGAACTTGCCAAAGAATGTTTAGTGAAAGAAGGAAAAGGACGGTGAAAATGATGGTTTTTGATGATATTTCGATTCGTTGAGGTTTCATGACCGATTGTACCATTTTAAAATTAGAGTAATGGCATCTTGAGGGAATGAGGAGGAGCTGATGTCAAAAAAATGAAGGTGGGGTCTTTTTTTGAACCAAGTGAGTTGACGACGGGCATAGGAGTGTTCGTTATAGCGCCATTTTTGGATGGCCGAATTGAGACGAGAAGGAGTGGGATGGTTGAAATAAGTTCGAAATTCTTTATAGGCCAGAGTGTTGAGTCCCGGATGAGACCAACGATATTTTTTTAGAAGGTGTCGTATCTCTGAAAGCAGGCCTTGGTCCAATCGTGACTTGACCCGACGATCAATGTTTTTGTAGATAAATTTGGTGGGGGCGGTGAGATTGACATGCAGAAAATCGTGACCAGGTGAAGAGGGTGGCGATGGAGCAACCGATGAGGAAAACAATTTTACTTCCAGTTTTCTGATAAGACGATGAGGATTGTGTCGTTCTGAATTGTTTAGTCGGGTAAACTGACGATGATTGAAAATCAGATGAATGATCTGGAGAAAAGGAAGAGGAAGTGGGTTGAGAATTTTCCTGAAAAGAGGATGAGAGGGTGAATGGTTGTCGGTTGGAGGAGAAAGCAGGGAATTGATATAGTAACCACTGCCACCGACAATTATGGGTAATTTGTTTCTCCGATGGATTTGTTTAATTTTGGCGGTGGCCAGATGACGGAATTGGGCCGAAGAAAAAGTTTGGTCAGGAGTGATAATGTCAATTAAATGGGTGCGGGTATTGGGCGGATGATCTTTACCGGTACCTATATTTAAGCCTTGATATATTTGTCGGGAATCGGCGGAAATCAATTCAGCTTTTAGTCGGCGGGTAATTTTGATAGCCAAAGAAGTTTTGCCAGTGGCGGTGGGACCGGAGATAATCAGGACCTTTTTTTTCATCTATAACTAATTTAAAAATATTCAGCATGAGCAGTGCTTAACTGACCGTCAGGTAAAATTCTTATCCCCATTCTACGACCGTTGATCCACACGACGGCAGCTCCTCGTAATGGAAGACCTTGTCCACGTCGCTGTTCGACGGTAACTTGGATTCCTTCAATGGACAAAAAATCATTTCCATAAGCATGTAGATTATTGGATGGTGGTTGGATTTTTCTTTCACTTTTCATGAAAAGTCTTTACACGTTAAACCTAAACTCGACAATATCATCAGGTTGCATAATATAATCCTTGCCTTCTTGACGTAGTTTACCGGCTTGTTTGGCTGATTGCCAACCTTGACAGTGAACAAAGTCCTCAAAAGAGATGGTTTCGGCGGTAATAAAACCTCGTTGCAAATCGGAGTGAATAACGCCGGCGGCTTGAGGAGCAGTGGTGGTTTGAGGAATGGTCCAGGCGCGGGTTTCTTTAGGGCCGGTAGTGTAGAAAGATTGTAATTTGAGGGTTTGATATGCTTGGCTGATTAATCTTTCCAGACCAGATTGTCGAAGGCCAAATTCTTTAAGATAGGCTTGTTTTTCGGCGAGAGAAAATTGGTTTAACTCGGACTCTGTTTTGGCGCAGATAAAGAGAGTGTCCCGATCCCCCACTTTGATGTTTGATTTTTCTGTTTTTTTGTAGGTATCTTCGTCGACATTGATGGCAATAAAAAAGGGCTTATTGGTGAGAAGAAAAAATTGTTTAAGCAAAATTTTTTCTGCATTAGATAAGGTCACAGCAGAAGCTAAAGTGCCTTTTTCCATTTCGGCCTTTAGTTTTTTGGCTAGAGCCAGACGAGGTGGATCAGTGGGACATTTTAGGTTGGACTCTATATACCTATCAATACTTTCCAAATCTTTTATAATCAGTTCGGCACAGATAAGCTCGAAGTCACTTTTAGGATTGGTAGAGCCCAGTCTGGCTACCTGAGGATCAGAAAAGTGGCGAACAACGTGGCAAATGGCTTGACACTGTCTGATGTTGGTCAAAAATTGGTTGCCCAGACCTTCCCCTTGGGCGGCACCTTTTACCAAGCCGGCAATATCGACAAATTCAACTACCGCCGGGATGATTTTTTGGGATTGGGAGATTTTTGATAAAACCGCCAATTTTTTGTCAGGAACTTCGACAATGCCAATATTGGGATCGATGGTACAAAAAGGATAATTACTGGCATCGGCTACTTGTTTGCCTAAAAGAGCATTAAACAGAGTAGACTTGCCAACGTTAGGCAAACCGACGATACCAATGGAAAGTTGAGACATGGGTTATTATATCCCATTTTTTTAAAAAGGAAGGTGGGTGTGGCAAAATTTTGTCAACAAAAACCCGCCGGTGAAACCGACGGGTTAACTATCTTACAATCAAGTAATTTGTTATCTGACCATCTTTTTGATCTTGGTGCCGGGAATATATCGAGGCATACGACGAGCGGCAATTTTTTTGGATAATTTGGTGCCAATGGCTTTGATAGTCTTGGCTTTAAACATTTTGGTTCTGAAGGTGCCAAAACCGGAAAGTTTAACAACTTCACCGCTAGCGAGAGCTTTCATTATTTCGCCAAGGAAAGTCTCGATGGCTTGCTTGGAGGCTTTTTTACTAAGACGGGCTTTTTGGGCAACAATTTCAATAAGATCTTTTTTGGTCATTTTACTTATTTTAATTTATAATTCTCTTAATTTTAGCGAATTATTGGCTAAATGCAAGGATTACGACGCTTTTTTCACCGCATTATTTTTGATTCTGGTGGCAGTGACAATACTACTGGTGCGTAATTCACGGACAACAGTGACTTTGATTTGACCGGCCCATTT
>CAYQNE010000053.1:0-4704 GCA_964418875.1 uncultured Gammaproteobacteria bacterium
AGATTGGAATATATGAGAGTTATTAGAGATTATTTTGCAAAAATCGGGAGAAATCCGACAGATATTGAACTGGAGTCGATTGCACAAACTTGGTCCGAACATTGTAAACATACTATTTTTGCTGATCCAATTGATGAGATTAAAGATGGAATTTTTAAACATTATATTTGTCGAGCCACAAAAGAGATAAGGGCAGAGAATGGTAAAGACGACTTTTGTGTGTCGGTGTTTAAGGATAATTCAGGGGCAATTGCCTTTGACGAAAAATGGCTGGTAACGGACAAGGTGGAAACTCATAACAGTCCGTCGGCACTGGATCCTTTTGGCGGTTCGATTACCGGAATTGTGGGGGTAAATCGGGATACAATGGGTTTTGGTTTGGGGGCAAAACCGATTATCAACCGGTATGGTTTTTGCTTTGCCGATCCGGAGGATAAGACAAATTTGTATAAAGGTGAGAATTTTGGACAAAAGATGCTAAGTGCAGAACAGATAATGAAAGGTGTGATTCGTGGAGTAAACGTAGGGGGGAATTGCTCAGGGATTCCGACAACGCAGGGTTTTGTGCTGTTTGATAAAAATTATCGAGGAAAACCGTTGGTGTTTGTGGGCACGGTGGGGTTAACTCCCAGAAAAAACGGCCGAAAGAATTTGTATGAAAAACGGGCCAGAAACAGGGATTATATTGTGGTGATAGGAGGAAGGGTGGGGCAAGATGGTATCCACGGAGCCACATTTTCTTCGGAAGCAATGGATAAAGGAAGCCCAGCCAGTGCAGTCCAAATCGGAGATCCGATTACGCAGAAAAAAATGAGTGATGCCTTGATAAAAGAAGCCAGAGACATGGGGTTTTATAATAGCCTGACTGACAACGGAGCCGGAGGATTGTCATGTTCAGTGGCAGAGATGGCTAAAGAATGCGGTGGTTGTGAGGTGAATTTGGAAAAAGTACCACTAAAATATCCGGGGCTAGCGCCGTGGCAAATATGGATATCGGAATCGCAGGAAAGGATGACATTGTCGGTACCGCCAGAAAAATGGAAAAAATTGGCAGATTTACTAAGAAGAAGAGGGGTGGAGGCGATGAAAATAGGCAGATTTAATAAATCGGGAAAATGTGTAGTGAAATACAAAAAGGAAACGATAATGGAGGTGGATATGGAATTTTTGCATAATGGCTTACCTAAGAAACAACTAAGAACAAAGAAGGTAAAAAAGAAATATGCACAGCCAGATAGGCAGAAAAAGAGAGACGGAAATGAGATTTTGTTAAAAATGCTGAACCGGCTTAATTTGGCTAGTTTTGCTTTTATTTCCCAGCAATACGACCACGAGGTGCAAGGCGGCTCAGTGATAAAACCACTGACAGGACGGGGAAGGGTTAATAGTGAGGCAACAGTAGTAAGGCCGGTGCCGGAAAGTCAGAAAGGAGTGGTAGTAGCGCAAGGAATAAACCCAGTTTATGGTCGAATTGATTGTTATTGGATGGCGGCGGCAGCTATAGACAGCTCTATCAGAAAAGCAATAGCGGTGGGAGCTAAGATGGATAAATTGGCACTTTTAGATAATTTTTGCTGGTGTAGTTCGGATGAACCGGAAAGATTGGGACAATTAAAAGAAGCGGCTAAGGGCTGTTATGATTTTGCCAAGCAATTTGGAACACCCTTTATCTCGGGAAAAGATAGTATGTTTAATGATTTTAAGGGCTATGACGGAAAGGGAAAAAAAGTAAAAATTTCTATAGACCCGACACTGTTGATATCATCAATTGGAATAATTGACGATGTGAATAGGACGGTGTCAATGGATGTCAAGGCCAAAGGAGATGTTGTTTATGTTTTGGGGGAAACATTTGGCGAACTGGGAGGGTCGGAGTATTTTTGTATGCTAAGTGGTGATGGAGAAAATATTGGCAGTAGAGTGCCTAAGGTAAATGCAAAAAAGAATAAAAGGCTTTATGAGGCGCTGTCGGTGGCAATTGCAAAAGGATTGGTGGCATCAAGTATGGCTATAGGAAGAGGCGGTTTGGGGGTAGGGTTAGCGAAAACAGCGATGGCGGGGGGTTTGGGCATGGAGGTGGGTTTAAGCGGACTGGGAGAAAAAATAGATGAAGAAAAATCACTGTATTCCGAAAGCCAGGGAAGAATAGTAGTCAGTGTAAATCCCAAAAAAGCAAGAAGGTTTGAAGAAGTAATGAGAAAATGTTTTTGGGTTAAAATAGGAAAAGTAACCAAGAAAAAAAGATTGGTGATTAGAAATGGGAGGAATAAGCTGGTAGTTGATTTAGATTTGGATAAAATGCTTAAAGGTTATAAAGAAAGATTGTCAAAATATTGATGATAAAAATAGCCATATTAACCGGTTATGGAATTAATTGCGAAGAAGAGACGGCTTATGGTTTTGAGTTGGCGGGGGGAAGAGCAGAAATAGTACACATTAATGATGTGGTGGAAAAAATTAAAAATTTGAAAGATTTCCAGATTTTGGTTTTTCCGGGAGGATTTTCTTATGGAGATGACACCGGATCAGGAAATGCGTTTGCCAATAGAATTAAAAATCATTTGTGGGAGGAGGTGTTAAATTTTGTAGAAAAAGACAAGTTGGTAATAGGGATTTGTAACGGATTTCAGATATTGGTTAATCTGGGATTGTTGCCGGCGGTGGAAGGAGAGTTTGGCAAAAGAGAAGCAGCGCTGACCCATAATAGTACGGCTAGATACATAGACAGATGGGTTGATTTGAAAAGTGAAAGCAAGAGTTGTTGGTTGGCAGGGATAAAAGAAATTAGTTTACCAATAGCTCATGGCGAGGGGAGGTTCTATGCTGAAGATAAAATTATTGAGAAAATAAAAAAGCAAGGCGGAGTGGCACTTAAATATGTGGAGGGAGAAATGTGTGAATATCAAAACATGGAGGCAAATCCAAACGGATCAGTGGATGATATTGCGGCAATTAATGATAAAAGCGGAAAAATATTGGGGATGATGCCACATCCGGAACGAGCCATCTTTTTTCATCATTTGCCAAATTGGCAATGGCTGAAAGAAAAATATAATAGGGAGGGTAGAAAAATACCAAAATTCGGCCCAGGATTAAAAATTTTTAGAAACGGGATTAATTATTTTAAATAAATGAAGCAAGATTTTTCGTCTTATCAATCCCCTTTTAGCTGGAGATATGGAACGGAGGAAATGCGAAAAATTTTTAGTGAAGAAAGGAAATATGAATTATGGAGAAGGATATGGGTGAGTTTGGCCGAGGTACAACATGAGGCAGGGTTAATAAATAAAGAGGAATTGGCGGATTTGAGAAAGAACGAAAAAAATATTGATATTGAGAAAATTTTTGAAATAGAAAAGGAGACAAGACATGATGTGGTGGCGGGGATTAGAGAATTTGCGGGAAAGGCAAAGACAGGAGGAGGAAAGATCCATTTGGGAGCGACGAGCATGGACGTGACCGATAATGCTGACGCGGTAAGAATAAGAGAGGCTGGCGAACTGGTGGAAAAAAGCTTAAAGGAACTTTTGGGTAAACTATCAAAAAAAATTGAGACCTATTCTAAATTGACTTGTTTGGGCTTGACTCACTTGCAGCCAGCAGAGCCAACAACGGTGGGATATAGACTGGCATTTTATGGTCAGGATTTAATGTTGGGATTAAAGTTTTTGCGATTTGCTTTGGGTGAATTTAAGGCTAAGGGAATTAAGGGAGCGGTGGGAACTGGGGCCAGTTTTGAAAAATTGTTAGAAGGAAAAACTATGTCGGTGGGAAAACTGGAAAAGAAAGTGATGAAAAAATTGGGACTTAAGGCAGTACTAGTAAGCTCGCAAGTATATCCACGACAGTTTGATTTTTTGACATTGAGCGCTTTGGCCAGTATTGGAGCCGGGATGAGCAAGTTGGCAACAGATTTGCGATTGCTCCAGAACCCCAGCATGGGAGAGTGGTCAGAACCTTTTGGTAAATCTCAGGTGGGATCTTCGGCAATGCCGTTTAAAAAAAATCCGATATCATCAGAAAAAATTTGTTCTCTGTCTCGATTTTTGGCTAAATTGCCCCAAGTGGCATGGGAAAATGCGGCCTTGTCCTGGCTGGAGAGAAGCTTGGATGATTCGGCTAATAGGAGAATTATAATTTCGGAAGGTTTTTTGGCGGTGGATGAAATCTTGCGAGTGGGAAAGAAAATAATATCCGGCTTGGTGGTAAATGAGAGAAGGATTGGTTTAAATTTGGAACAATACGGAATCTTTTCGGCAGTGGAGGTAGTGTTGATGGAGGTGGTAAAAAAGGGAGGAGACAGGCAGAGGTGGCACGAAGAGTTAAGAAAAATTTGTTTGGAGGCCGGAAATGAAGTAAAAAAGGGTAAGGATAATCCCCTAAGAGAAATGCTAGTTAGTAATAAGGAGCTGAAGAAACTGCTGTCGGAAAGAGAAATGACAAAAGCGCTTGATATAAGCAGGTATATTGGAGAGGCAAGTAAGAGAGCTTTACGATTGGTTAAAATTATTAATAGGGAGATAGCAAAATGAAAAATATAATAGTGTCGGTGGTGATGGGAAGTGATTCAGATCTGCCAGTAATGGCGGAGGGGGTAAAAATTTTGGAAGAGTTTGGAGTGGGGTTTGAGGTGTTGATCGCGTCGGCTCATAGGAGTCCGGAAGTAACTGCAAAATTTGCTAAAGGGGCAGAGAAAAGAGGAAT
>CAYQNE010000054.1:0-4697 GCA_964418875.1 uncultured Gammaproteobacteria bacterium
AATTAATAAGCATGATAGGAGAAGATGATCTGAGAAATGAAAAGGTGGTGGTGGGCATGTTGACCGAAACGGGACTAGATATCAATGAAAAAAGCGTGGTGATGTTTGAAGAGGAGTTGTCAAAAGCCAGAACGGTAATTTGGGTGGGAGCATTGGGTAAATTTGAAATAGAAGAAGGGGCCGGATCAACCAAGCGAGTTGCCGATTTTTTGGCTCAAAAAGATGTTTTGTGGGTAATGGCCGGAGGAGACAGTGTGGCATCAATCAGGGGGTTGGGGGTAGAAGACAAAGTTGATTTGATGGCCTCGGGAGGAGGAGTGGTGCTGGAATATTTGACCCAGGGAAAATTGGTGGCATGGGAAAATTGAATTATTAGATTGTTGAATTATTGAATTATTAAGCCAATAATAGAAATATGAGTGAGAAGAAACTGCGAATTGGTATAAATGGATTTGGACGAATAGGTAGTGTGGTACTGAGAGCCATATTAAGGGAAAAATATGATGTGGAAGTAGTAGCCATAAACACTACCGGTAAATATCCGATAGAAACGATGGCGATGGGATTTAAATATGATTCGGTTTACGGGCGAGTGCCGGTAAGAGTGGGATGGGGAGAGGCGGAGAAGGGAGGCGAAATCGGTCGACTGGAAGTGGGAGATAGAAGTATTCCAGTTTTGGGTCAAATGGAACCAAAAAGAATCGGGTGGAAAAAATATGGGGTGGATGTGGTGCTGGAATGTACCGGGGTATTTAGGGATAAAAGCGCCCTGGACCATATAAAGGCGGGGGCAAAGAAGGTGGTAATTTCGGCACCAGCCAAAGACAATGCCATTCCCCTATTAGTGCTGGGGGTAAATGAGGAAAGGTATAAAGGAGAAAAGCTGGTTTCCAATGGATCTTGTACAACAAACTGTGTGGCTCCGATAGTCAAATTAATTGACGAAAAAATCGGTTTTCAGGAAGGAACCTTAACCACTATTCATGCTTACACCAGTAACCAAAATATTGTCGATGGTGGACATGCGGACTTGAGAAGAGGGCGGGCGGCGGCGATGAATATTGTGCCAACTACAACAGGAGCGGCGGAGGCCGTTGTCAAAACTTATCCGGAGGCCAAAGGACGGTTTTCGGGAACTGCCGTAAGAGTGCCGGTGATATGCGGGTCTTATTCCGACTTGACTTTTAAACTGGTGCGAAAATCCAGCAAGGAAGAAATTAACAGTATCTTTGAGGAGGCCAGCATCAGCGCTGAATTGGTGGGCAAACTTAAAGTGGTATATGAACCACTGGTAAGTAGTGATATTGTGGGCAATAATGGCAGTTGTATCATAGACAGTTTAAGGACCAGAGTGGTGTCTGATGATATGTGTATGATCGGAGCTTGGTATGACAATGAATATGGTTATAGTTGTCGACTAATTGAGATGGCCATATTTATAAATGAGACAAAAAAGTAAAAAGAGAAAGAGATAAGGTAAAATTAAGGCATGAAAATAGTGCCGACAATATTAGAAAAGAACTTTAGTGAGGCGGAAAGAAAGATCAGGCTGGTGATGGATTTGGTTTCTTGGATACAAATTGACGTGATTGATGGGATGTTTTGTCCCGGAAAAACTTTTGAACTGGAGCTGATCAGTCGAGTAGATTTTAATATAGAAAATAAATTACTGGATATACACTTGATGGTAAAAGGGCCCATAAAATGGGTGAATAAATGCAATTTTGTAGGAGCGGCCAGAGTAACAGGACAAGTGGAAATGATGACCAGTCGAAATGAATTTGTGAAAACAGTTAAAGAGGTTAATATGGAAGCCGGATTGGCAATTGATATTGACACAGAGATAGGAGAAATCCCTGCCGAAACTGACACGGTGTTGCTAATGGGGAGAAAGGCGGGATTTGGAGGCGAAGAGATAGATAAGAGAATTTGGAAAAAAATTGAGATACTTAAGCAGGCTCAGAAGGACAGGATCAGTGCTTTTCAGATTGGTATAGACGGAGGGGTAACAAAAAAAAATGTGGGTCGATTGAGGCAAGTTGGGGTGGAGGTGGCATACTGTGGAGGGGCGATATTTGGAAAAGGCGGAGTGGATAATAATTTAAAAAATTTACAACAATGAAAAAAACGACAAAAAAAATTAAAAGGGTGGCAGTGTTTGGTGACGGTGAGGCCAGACAGAGTGATAAGCATTTTAAAGATGCGGTAGAGGTGGCAAAATTATTGGCACAAAATGGTTATATCGTCATCAACGGAGGTGGGCCGGGAGTGATGAAGGCGGCTACTTTGGGGGCAAAAGAAGGTGGGGGTAAGGTAGAGGTGGTCATAGTTAATCCGTCAGAAAAAATAGGGAATTATGAGGGTGTGGATGAAGAAAACCTGAAGATGGCGGATAAGATAATAAAGGCTGATACATATGACAGCAGACTGAGTAAATTGGTAGAAATAGCCGACGCCTTTGTTTTTTTTAAAGGAGGAACCGGGACAATTTCGGAAATGGGGCTGGCTTGGAGTAAAGCAAAATTTGATTATGGCCACCATGAGCCATTGATATTTTTTGGTAAGTTTTGGGGAAAAATTATCAGCAGTATGATGAAGGGATTAGGGTTGGAAAAGATAGAAAAGGAGGTGGTGGTGATAGTAGATAAAGTAGAAGAGGTGGTGGCTAGTTTAAGATGATTGGGCGTGAATTGTTTTGGATTTCGATGGGAAAGATTTCGGTTTTTTGGATTTTGTCTTCGGTGAGAGTGAGACGGACAATGTTGGAGTGAGAGGTGGCGGAGGACCAGTTTTGATCAAAAATAAAATTACCCAAAGAATAATAAATTAATTTATCTCGGTAAATTTCGGGCGGTTGCCAAACATGAGGGTGATGACCATGAATAATATCAGCTCCCCTGTCAACTAATTGTCGGGCTAAAGTAACTCGCCATTTTTCGGCTTGGGGTAAGTATTCAGCTCCCCAATGAAGAGAGACGATTAGCCAATCAACTTGAGAATCAAACTGGGATACCTGGTTTAAAATGTCAGTTTGGTTAAATTTGTGGCCACCGGTAAGGTCAAAACCCAGGAAGCCAAAACTAATGCCGTTAATGAGCTGACGAGTAAAGACAGAATCGGGTTGGTGAGAATAAACGAAGGGAATGCTATGTTCTGATAAATAGTTTTTGGTTTGGGTTAAACCGGAGGGACCAAAGTTTAGAATATGATTATTGGCCAGAGTTAGGAATAAACGGTGACGATAAAGTTGAGGCAGAAAACGAAGGTCACCACAAAAAGTGAAGGTGGTGGGAGAAAGACTGGGACAATTATCAATAATAGGTGATTCTAGATTGGCGATATTAAGATCATTGGCCAAAAGCCAATCAGAAACCCCAGAGAAACTGTAAGAGAAATCATTTTTTTGTCGAGCAATACGAGTAATCATGCGACCCAGTCCCAAGTCACCCATAAGCCCGATTCGAACGGTGGCCGGGCTCTGGGGAGGAGAGGGAGCGGGAGTAGGAGAAGTGAAGGTTGGTATTGCGGCAGGAAACAGGGGCGAAAAAGGATTAAAAATTGAACAAAGAAACAAAAAAAGAAGGGAGAGACAGAGTAAAAAATAAAAGAGAATGGACTTCATGTGCCTATTTTCATTATAATTGATTATTATGCTAAAAAACTTGGTAATAATCGGCTTGAGTGCCTTTTTGATGAGCGGCTGTAGCCTAAGACCACAAAAATCTGGAATAGAGATAATGAGTTATCCGACAGCTAAGGTGTTTATTGATAATAAAGAGGCAGGGATGACTCCTTATAAAAATGTAACCTTGAAGCCCGCAGAGGTGGAAATAAGACTGGAAGCTAGAGGTAGTCAATGGGTTAAAAAAGTCGAGCTAAAAAATAATGTAAATACGGTGGTAAATTGGGAGTTTGGTGATAGTGACAAAGAAAGTGGTGGATATTTGCTTTTTATGGAAAAAACCGGAGACGAGAAGCGATCCGGGCTAATGGTAAGTGCCAATCCCGACAAAGCATCAGTGGCCATTGATGGAGAGATAAAGGGCTTTACTCCGATGAGGATGGATGATATCGGACAAGGAGACAAACAAGTGGCCATAACTTTCCCGGGATATAAGAATATTAATTTGTATGTAAAGGCCCTGGTCGGTTACCAGTTGGTGATAGAAGCAAGAATGGTGGAGGAGAAAGTGGGACAGACACAAACAGCTGAATTGGAGCTGGAAATAGAGCCACCGGAAGAAATGACAGGAGGCGGAGAGGAGGTGAAGATCAAAGAAACGGAAACCGGTTGGTTGAGAGTAAGAGAGGCTTCCAGTTCGGCTAGCAGAGAAATAATGAGGGTAAAGCCGGGAGAGACTTATGAATTGTTGGACGAGGGAAATAGCTGGTATAAAATCAGATTGGATGAGGAAATAACCGGATGGATATCAGCTAGGTACGCCGATAAACTTTTATAATAAAACCGGAAACAATTAAACCGAGACCGATAAAGGTGTAAAATTTTTGCTGACTGTTGAGGGTGAGTGAGATAAGGCCCAAAATCAAGGTAATGACCCAATAAAAAATGGCGATTTGGGGGCGAGTCCAGCCGAGCTTGAGAAGTCGGTGGTGGAGGTGGGTGTTGTCAGAGAAAAAAGGAGATTTTTGTTGAAGAAGTCGGCGAATGATCACCAAAGTTGCATCTATCATGGGAA
>CAYQNE010000055.1:0-4663 GCA_964418875.1 uncultured Gammaproteobacteria bacterium
ACTGACCCTCGAAACCCGGATCCACATACCCGGCTGTCGCGTGTATCACCAAACCCAACCTGGCCAAAGAACTTTTTCCCTCCAATTTTGCCGCCAAATCAACCGGTATTTTAAAGCTCTCCATTGTAGAACCCAAAATAAACTCTCCCGGATGCAACACAAACCCCTCCTTGCCCACCCTCACTTCTCTCGACACATCCTGCCTTTGCCTCACATCGATTTCTCCTGCTTTATGATTATCAAACACCAACACTCGACCTTCCAACTTCAAATCATAACTTGACGGCTGCACCCCACCTTCATCAAAAGGTTCAATCACTAATTTTTTATCTCTTACGGCTTTCTTAATGTCCCTATCCGACAATATCATCTCCTTCTCCTCAATTCCGCCCCCTTAATTGCCTTCCATTTACCACAACTCAAATCTCCTTCCCAACAAATCTTTTCTGTTTCGCAACTGGGACCGGCCCCCTCAAACAAAAGCGGGGCCTTGCCTCTCGCCAGTTTCAACATCTTTTCCGCCAAAGCTCTGACTTCCCATTGAGCCCGTTGGCAACATCGCAATCCGAAAAAATTAATCAAAGCTCTGGCATTCATTGTCACCACAATTTTAGTTTCACAGGCATTGGGCAAAATAAAACGGGCATCTTCCGGCTTCACCCCATCCTTTATCATCTTCTTATACATCTCCTCTATCCCCTCCATCATTTTCTTAAACTCCAACTTCTTTTTCTCATCGGCCTTTATCAAAGGTGGCAAAATATAAACCAATTCTTTTTTGGACAAGTCCACATACCTCTGAGATTGTTGAGAATAACTGGCAATTCTATGCCTGACCAATTGATGACTACAGGCTCGCGAGATCCCTTCTATGGCAAAAGTAAAATTGGCATGCTCCACCGTCGAAGTATGTCCAGATGACTTAACTAAAGCGATTAATTTTTTTTGCTTTTTCTTATCTATCTTTTTAACCAACTCCTCCGCACCCACAGCGCTATAACATTGCCTTATGGCCGCCGTCACCGTTCCTTCCGCATTTTTCGTCCAGGATATCAACTTCACTTTTAATTTTCCCTCTTTGGCCATGCTTCATTTATAACACCACCATCACTCCCTTACCAAACCAATCTTCCAACCTGAAACCCTGCCTACCTCCCCATCCTCTCCCCAAAAACCATCAACTCTCCATAGCCACAAATCCCACCTACTCAATTCCACCCCCTCCCCTTCTAATTGCCTGTCAACCAACCGCCTGCTAAAATGATTCTCATGACTCAAATCCTTAACTCCATCCTTTCTCTTATCCAAACCAACGGTCTTCTGGCCATGCTGGGAGGTGGCTTCATCGAGCAAATAATCGTTCCTATTCCCTCACCCATCATCACCATGGCCGGCGGCGCTTTTCTAGTTGATCATCATCTTCCTATTTTTGAAACCCTCTGGCAAATACTTCAAAATGTATCATTCCCTTACACTGTCGGTGCCACTATAGGCACATCACTCGTTTTTTGGGCTACTTATCTGGGTGGCAAACCTTTGATTGATCGCTTCGGCAAAATCATCGGCATTTCCTGGAAACTGATTGAAAAAATCAAATTGGATTTTCAAAAAACCATCCGTGACGAACTTTTTATTCTCATTGCCTGCACTATTCCTATCGTCCCCGTTTCCCTAGTCACTGCTTTTTGTGGTGGCTTTCGTATCCACGCCAAAAAATTCTATCCCATGGTTTTTCTGGCCCTTCTCATCCGCGCCACTCTTCTCGGCTTCATCGGCTTTCAGATGGGCGAAGCCTTCACCGACCTGGCTCACGGACTGGACAAAATTGAATCTCTTATGACCGTCATCGGCGCCGGCCTAATCTTGGGCTTTCTCTATCTCAAACGAGAAAAATGGATTAAAAATAACCAATAACCCAAATATCAAATAACACGCCCTCAATTGATATTAAGTCAAAATTTATATCAATTCTTACTCTTTTTTTCGCATCTCAACCTCAATATTTCTTTCTTCAAATCATTCACCATTTGCCCATAAACCTTAATTTGTATCTCCAAGTATTCCTCTCCATACGCACTGCCACTTTTAGTCGCCGCCCAATTTTTCTGCATCCGCGTTAACCTCTTCTCGTATTTTTCCAGTTCTTTCTCCAATCCTTCCAACTTATTTTCAGACATAAATCCCATTTTACCAAAAACTTTCAAGAACAGTTAGGACAGTTTTTCCCTTCAAACCATGTATTACACTGATCACACCAAGTCAACACATTCCCTTTAGAATCAATCTTTGTCCTTCTCCCTTCATTAAATACGCTATTAAACACCCCTTTTTCTATCATCGACAAACTTGTCCCTCCATGGTTTCCAATAACAGGCAATACATAACCTCTCATCATCATCCCTGTTTCAAAAGCTCTATCTAAATCCAAACCTCTCAAACCCGAACCAGCCAATCCTTCACGAACAGCTATAACATGTGACTCTATTTCGTCTCTTAACTCAATATCTCTACCTACTCTAATCGCCTCCCACACATCATCCATGCCAACAAACATTCTTTTACAAAAATCAATCCAATCCTCTCCCTCCAAATTAACCCCAATCGGTTGGCTTCTTAAATCTTCCGCCCCGTCTACCTCAGAAACAAAAAACCCCTCCTCCTCATAAATCCTCCGCGCTATTTGCAACAACTCTTCCGATGTCTTACTAATCACTATTCCACGACATTCAATCACTATCCGATCCCCCAATTTCTTCCCTATCCCCGCCACCAACCTAGCATCAATATAAGAACCCCCGGGAGGACTCATCCAAAGTATCAAACCACGACCGTCCTCTGCCAATTCAAACATATTCTTCATTCCCTCTATCTCTTCCTTCCCAAATTCCATCTGAGGATTTAATTTAATCTCCAAACCACCCCACACACCAAATATCGTCTCTTCCCCTCTTAGCCTAAACATATCATAAGGACTTACATTTATCTCCACCCCCTTCCCTTCTTCACAATAAGCATGAGTCACTTGCCGCGTGATAAAACAATCATCTCCTTGCTCCGCAAACACATCCAAATTAATTAAACGTTTTACTTCAACTCTAGTCATTTCTTCTTTAGGCTCGAAAGATTTAAGGCTCGGACTATCACCGTTGCGGCCCAGTTTGGGAATTTCACCCAATTCCTAAAAATTTTATTCTACTTTTCTAGCTAATGTAAATAAATAATCTGACAAACGATTTAAGTATACCAACACATCCTTTTCTACTTTTTCTTTCTTACTTAGACTCACTACTCTTCTCTCCACCCTTCTTGTTACCGTTCTGCCCCAATTTATCATGGCCCCTTTCTCCATCTTAAAACTAACAAATCCATCAATTTTAGCCAACTCTTTCTCTCCCTTCTCTATCTCTTTTTCCATCACCTCAATCCTTTTCTTCAAACTACACTCTCCTTTCAATGCCAACACCCCCATAATTTCCCCTAAATTCGTTGCCAACTCTTCCCACTCATCACCTTCAAACCTAACCCCAATCAACTGAAAAACCGCACTCAATTCATCCATCTCACCTATCACTTCCAACAACAATCCGTCTTTATCCACCTCAACCCCTCCCCAGCAACTCCTGCCTTTATCACCTTTTTTTGTTGTTATTGTCATCAGCTACATTTGCTATAACCGCAAAAAGTGTTATTACATTTAAAACAACCTTCCTCCGCATGCATCGGTCCACCACAATCCGGACAAGCGCTGAGCTTACTCTCCTCGGTAGCCAATTGAGCCCTCACTTCCGCCAGCACCCCACCTTCTTGACCCTCTTCTCCGACCTTCGCCACTGATCCCTCACTAAACAAACCCATTTGCCCTCCCTGACCTATTTCCAGCAAAGACTTTCCCACTGCATCAAACACACTCAAAACCGCCCCATTACCCCATCCCACCCTTTGTCCACAAGAAATCCCCACCATTTCCTCCGCCACCTCCTCCAAACTACTCCCATATTTCAATGACAACGAAGCCAATCGACCTACCACTTCCGCTGCCCCTGCCATATAACCCCCACTTTTACCCAAAGTCACAAATATTTCCACCGGACCATCCCCTTCTTCATAAAAGACCGAAGTATATACATTTCCCATATCACATTTCTTCTTTATCCTTACCCCACTGGCTATCTGTGGCGTCAATTTTTTCCTCGGCTTCAGTAACTCCATCAACTCCGATTTACCATTCCCTTTCTTTCTCTCCACCGTCTGCAACACTTCTTTCTCCCTCGATCCGTTCCTATAGATAGTAATCCCTTTCGTCCCCAACTTATAAGCCAGCAAATAAGCCCTTCTGACATCCTCTACGCTGGCATCCTTAGGGAAATTAATTGTTTTAGACACCGCATTATCTACATGTTTCTGAAAAGCCGCCTGTATCTTTACGTGCCACTCCGGGCTAATTCCCAAAGCCGTTCTAAAAGTCTCTTTCATCTCCTCCGGAATTTCCTCTATATCTGTCAACACCCCTCTATTTTCCGCAATTTTCCCAATCAGTTCCTCACTATAGATTCCTCTACGCCTCAATTCATCCTCCAGAATTTGGTTGGTATAATACAAAGTTTTCCCTTCCACCGTATTTTTTTGATAAGCCAAAGAAAACACCGGTTCAATTCCACTACTG
>CAYQNE010000056.1:0-4640 GCA_964418875.1 uncultured Gammaproteobacteria bacterium
GCCCGAATAGCTCAGTTGGTAGAGCATCCCTCTTGTAAAGGGAAGGTCGTCAGTTCGAATCTGACTTCGGGCTCACTTTTTCTCCAATTTCATTATCCTCTCATGCCTCTTTTTCAGTCCTTTCGGTATTTTTTTCTTATTTTTCTTCAAGTAATCCCAAATTGCCTCACTTAAGGCATCCACCGACAACAAGGAACAATGTATTTTAATCGGCGGCAAACCATCCAATGCCTTTAAAATATCACTGTTTTTCATCTTCAATACCTCTGCTATTTTCTTTCCCTTGACCATCTCTGTTATCACACTGCTGGTAGCAATTGCCGCCGCACAACCATAAGTCTCAAAACTAACCTCCTCTATCACCGCATCCTTCACCCTTATATAAAGCCTCATCACATCCCCACAAACCACATTTCCCACCTCCCCCATCCCATTGGCCCCCTTAATCTTGCCCACGTTACGGGGATTGGCCAGATGATCTAACACTTTTTTTGAATAACTAATCATTTTATCGGTGACAACCTTCTTAATTTCTTAACCACCCCTGTCAGTACCTCCACCACATAATTCATATCTGCCTCATCGGTCCATCGACCCCAACTAAAACGTATCGACCCGTGAGCTCTGGCCACCGGATACCCCATAGCTCTCAACACATAACTTGGTTTCAAATCATCCGAACTGCAAGCCGACCCGGTTGACACCTTAATCCCCTCAGCGTCCAAAGATAACAAAATCGCCTCCCCCTCCACCCTATCGAAAGACATGTTGACACTATTCACCACGCTTTTTTCTCTGCTTCCATTAACCATCACTCCTGGAATTTCAGCCAAAACTTTCTCCACAAATTTCTCCTTCAACCTCCCCAATCTTTTTCCCTCTACCACCATTTCCTTTATACCAATCTCTGCCGCCCTGGCCATACCCACCACCGCCGCCGTATTCATCGTTGACGATCTCAAACCTCTCTCCTGCCCCCCTCCATGTAACAATGGCTCCAACCCTTTTTCCAATCCTTGCCTCACATACAACACCCCCGCCCCTTTGGGCCCATAAATTTTGTGCGAAGACAAGGTCAATAAATCAATTTTCATTTTTTCTACATTTATATTCAATTTGGTAAAACTCTGAGCCGCGTCACAATGAAACATTACCCCTTTGGCTCGACAAATTCGCCCTACCTGCTCCACTTCTTCTATCACCCCCACCTCATTATTGACATGCATCACTGACACCAACAAAGTGTCTTTCCTTATTTCCCGCTTCAATTGCCCCATATCAACTAAACCCTCATCATTCACTTTCAAATAAGTCACTTCATAACCCTGCCCCCCCAAATATCCAGCTGTTTCCAACACACATTTATGTTCTATGGCCGATACAATAATATGTTTTTTATCTGGTTGACTTCTCTGCCAACCTTTTAATGCCAAATTATTACTTTCCGTCGCCGAACCGGTAAAAATAATCTCACCTGACTTAGCCCCAATAAAACCGGCTATTCCCCCCCTGGACTTCTCTATTGCCTCATTAGCTCTCCTTCCCCAACTATGAATTGACATACTGTTGCCAAAACCCTCCCCTTGGCACAATCGCATCGCTTTTATCACCCGCGGATCTACCGGACAACCGGCCGCATAATCCAAATAAACATCTTTTCTTCTCTTCATACTCCTACCATTTTAGTATTAGTTTCACTTAAAAACAACTACTAGGTGGAAAAATTGTTAAAATATTGCACCCGCCCAGATAGCCCTGTCCGGCTAACTGGAAGCAAAGCGACCTATTGCCGGGTCAGTTGGTATCATTAAAATCTATATTCGCCCAGATAGCTCAGTTGGTAGAGCACTCCCTTGGTAAGGGAAAGGTCATGGATTCGAATTCCATTCTGGGCTCCAATAAATCTCTTTTGGAGGGTTGGCCGAGTGGTTTATGGCGCTGGTTTTGAAAACCAGTGTCCGCAAGGACTCACAGGTTCGAATCCTGTACCCTCCGCCAAAATCCTTTATACTTAAACCATGTCCATTCTCTTAATCGGTATATTTCTAACCCTCTTTCTCTCCTCCCCCTCCCCCGCTCAAGCCCAAATCCCCCTCCTTCACCAACTCGCCGCCGCCTACCAACCCTCCCGTTCCACCAAATCACTTCCACCCCAAAACACCATCCCCACAAACACGCCACCCCTCGCCAACACAACACCAGCTCCTTCCGATTTGCCCGCCACAACCCCGACGGCAGAAGGCCAAATTCTGGGCACCACTAACCAAAACTCACCCACTGCTGCAGGCACTCCGCTCGAGTCCGCAGGACGAGCATCGGAGCCCACCCCTCTACCCAAAAACATCGGTGGCAACGGCAAAATTATCACCGTTGCCCTTCTCGGCGACTCCATGATCGATACTATTGACAGTCAAATCATGAAAAAATCTTTACAAAAATACTACCCTCAGCACCAATTTAATATCCTCAACTATGGCCTCGGCGCCAGTCACATTGAGTACGGTCTCTATCGCCTCAAAAATGATTACAGCTACCAAGACAAACATTATCCTAGCTTAATCTCCCAAAAACCGGATATCATCGTCATCGAATCATTTGCCTACAACAACTTCGGCAACAATCAGGCCGGTATTGATCGTCAGTGGCTAGCACTGGGAGCCATCACCACCGAAATCAAACAAAATCTACCCGACACTAAAATTATCCTGGCCGCCACCATCGCCCCTCATTCTGTCACCTTCGCCAACGGCAGCCACTTCGATTTCACCGCCCTGGAAAAAATTGAAAAAACCACTACCATCAAGCTTTATCTCCAAAATCTCGTCAATTTTGCCACTTCCCAAAATTTCACCCTAGCCAACGCCTATACGCCCAGTTTAATCAACAACCAAGCCAACTCCAGCCTTATTTCCCTTTCCGACCATCTTCATCCCTCCCCTCTCGGTGCTGAATTTTTCTCAGATACCATCAGTTCCACCATCTTCCAACACAAAATTCTCTAAAACAAACCATAACAACCGAATAATGTATAATACATCCCATGGCCAAAAAGAAAAAAGGTAACCGTTTTTTAGTCGCCCTCCTTTGTGGTGTCTGTGGTGCCCAAAACTACCTAACTGAACGCAACAAAATCAATCATCCCGAAAAACTCAAACTGGAAAAATACTGCCGTTGGTGCCGCAAAAGAACCAAACACAAAGAAACCACTAAACTCAAATGAGTTCAAAATTCCATGACCAATTCATCAAAGAATACACCGTCCAACTGATTCGCCAATTTTTCCAAAAAAAAAACTTCCACGAAGTTGAAATCCCCGTCTTACTTCCCTCCCTCCCTCTAGAACCCGACCTCTATTCCTTCAAAACCCACTGGCACCACCGCCAAAAAAATTTTTATCTGGCCACCTCCCCCGAGTCATCCCTCAAAAAACTTATTTCCCTCGGTATTGGCGACTGTTTTACCATCAGTAAAGCCTTTCGTGACTTGGAAGATATCGGCCCCACCCACAATCTCGAATTTTCCATGTTGGAATGGTACGAAATCAATAAAAACTATCGCCACATAGCCAAAACCACTCAAAAACTCATCCTCCACATCCACCATGGCATTCAAAAAAAAACTAATACTAAGGCAATAAACATACTCAAATACCATCATCAATCAATCGACCTATCCCCTCCTTGGCACCAATTCACCCTCTGTCACCTTTTTCAAAAGTATGCCAACATCAACTTGGATCAAAACCTAAAAGATACCCCTACCAACGACTCTGATTGGGAACCCTTTTTCACCAAAACCATGATTGATAAAATCGAACCCAATCTCCCCCAAGACAAACCGGTCTTCATTTTCGACTACCCCACTCGCCTCTCCCCTTTAGCTCGTCGTAGCCTTGGTGAAGACGGTACCCCCACCAACTTTTCTCAGCGTTTTGAGCTCTACATCGCTGGTATGGAAATCGGTAACGCCTATACCGAACTGACCGATTCTGTCATCATGCAAAAAAACTTCAAAAAAGAAAAATTATACCGTCAAAAACATCACCTCCCTTCCCACCCCTACGATCAAAAACTGATTGATTCCACCGCCAAACTACCCCCTTGCACCGGCATCGCCATTGGTGTCGATCGCCTGGCTATGCTCTTTGCTGACACCACCAATATCACCGATGTTCTCTATTTCCCCACCTCTCAACTGCTAAAATAAATTATGAGTCCTCATCTTTACCTTGCTTGTCTCCTCTTCCTCCTCCTCGTTTTTATTCTTATCTTGGCCCGACTTATTTACACCAATCTTATCCAACCTGGGGCCATTTATTACCCCACTCCCATCTCTACCGTCAAAAAAATGCTTGACCTAGCCCAAGCCAGTTCTAAAGATACTGTTCTCGATCTTGGTTCTGGTGACGGCCGCATCTTAATTGAAGCCGCCCGTCGCGGCACCACCGCCATTGGTTATGAAATCGATCCTCTTCTGGCTCACCAATCCAATCAAACCATCAAAAAGGCCAAGCTATCCCATTTGGCTTCAACCAAATGTGCCAGTTTTTGGCCGGCCGATTTTAATCAAGCCACCATCATCACTCTCTATCTCTTCCCCAAATACATGAACCGTTTACAAAAAAAACTGGAAAAACAACT
>CAYQNE010000057.1:0-4589 GCA_964418875.1 uncultured Gammaproteobacteria bacterium
AGGTGGGGGAAGAGAGAATGTAAACATCCCGACCGTAACCACCGACACCGATAAATTCGGCTTTACCTTGTAATATCTTTTCAAAATTTCGACAGGCGAAACAACCGTCATCACCTTCGGGGCATTTGAAATTGTTCAGTTGACGGGCCAGTTTGATGTTTTTGGCAATCTTTAAGATTTTGTCATGGGATTTTCTCAGATCGGGAAGTTTTTTTGGGGTTAGATGATCATTTCGGTCAAGATACCAGTAACTGGCCTGAGCTACTTTTCTGTTTTGACAGTTTTTGACCAAAAGATGATAAATGGGAAGCTGGAGAGAACCGGGTTTTTCTTCTTTGACAGAGGTTTTGAAATCAATAATGTGGACAGCGTTTTCGTCGGGTTGATATTCCAACCAGTCGATTTTGCCACAAAGAATAATATTGTCTGTTTCGGATAAATAATAGTAAGGCAAGTCTTCGTCAATTTTGATGGCCAGTTTACCCAAAGGGCCAGGGTGATCGATAACTCGCTGAATCATTTTTTGGCCCCGTCCTTTGTACTGGTTTTCGGTAGCCAGATCAAAAAATCCACCTTTTTTGCCGGAAATTTTTTCCCATTGACGGTGAAACTTTTCCATCAAGGGATGACTGAAACGCTTAGTGGAGGGCAGGATGGAGAGAGATTCTAAAACCTGGTGGACTACTTGACCTAAAGCCAAGGGAGGAGAAGTAATTTGAATTTTGTGATTGGTCTTGGGATCTTTATAAACATTTTTGAGATAGTAAGAACGAGGACAGGTAAGATAATCGGAAATGGAGGAGTGGGAAACCCAAACGGCGGTGTATTTATCAGGCATATGTTAGTGTAACATCAGCCGAACATGAGAAGCTCGGGCCTGAAAAGCATGAGGAGGCCGATGACAAGCATAAGAACCCCGCCAATCAGGTGGGAGTAACGGGCGTATTTGGACTCCAAGCCAACGGCCTTGAGAGTGGTCATGGCCACAAAAAAGATAAAAAGATCATCAAGCATGAAAATCAAAATGTAAAAAACAAGATAGAGATAGTACTGCCAAGGGGGCAGATGGGTGAGGGTGAGAATTTGAGTATAAACAGCTGGTAAACCAGCAGAACAGACGAGTTCAACTAGATTAACAACGAAGGCGAGTAAAATAATGCCGGTAATAGCCAGTGCTAGTTGTTTTTTTTGAGTAATGGCCCTGAGACGAGTGAAAACTTTTTGGCGTTTTTCAGATCCGGTGACTTTGCAAGCGCCATTTTTGTTGACGACATACTCTTTAAGATAATAAGAGCCGGAAATGAGGGCCACTAAGCCAATGATGATTTTGACCCAAGGAAGAAAACCTAAGAAAAGGAAAAGGTTAAGCCAAGCCGATAAGAAAAGAAAATAGACAAAAGCAGAAGTGACGATAAAGGTGGTGCCTAAAATCCACATCCGACGGCGATCTTTTAATCCTAAAAGTAGGTTGATTAAAAAAAACAGGGTCCACATGGCACAGGGATTAAAACCATCCAAGAGAGCTACAATAAAAGTGAGTAGGGGTAAGGAAAAAATTTTGACTTCGATGGTGCCGAGCAGGGGCAATTTGATAGTCTGCGGAGGTTCAATTTGTTTTGAACCAAGGGCTTGTTCGATTTGGACACCGGTAGTCTCATCACTCAAAAAACCGGCAACATATTGGTCGCCGATAACGGTAAAAGGAATGCCGGAAGTGTCGGCATTAAGTTTTTGACCCATTTCTCTCAACAATTGATTGTTTTCAGGTAGGTGGATTTCGTAACTGTTGATTTTGATATCAGGATATTTTTGCTCAAGGGATTGAAGAAATATTTTTTCTTTCTCACAATGAGGGCAACCCTGTCCCCAAAAGAAAAGAATATCAGCCTCTTGGTCTTGGGCTAAAACAGGAAAGGGGGCCAGAGTGAAGAAAAAAATGAGGATTAGAAAAAATCTTTTGATAAAAAACATTATTTGTCTTTGTAATTGATGAACCTTTTTATTATACCCTTGATTTTGGGACAGAGGAGGGAGAGATCGACCACCAAAGGCGGGCAGACACGGGATGACTTTCCCGCCGACCGGCGAATCGTAATGACGAAGAGGGCAAAATAATGAGGAAAATCCCGAGGCGTCTACCCGGCACACTCCGAAGGTGGGTTTGAGATGGGTTTTGGATTGTGTCGGAGGAGTGGAGTTGTTATAGTTAAAATAATGGATTTTAGGGACGGTTTAGATATTAAAACAGTTAAGCGAAACAGAAAAAAATATGGGTTAAATCAGCTGGACAATAACCACGGTCCGAAATGGCACAGCCTGTTAATCAGTCAGTTTAAATCACCTTTAATATACATACTTTTCGGGGCCGGATTGATATCGGTGTTTTTGAAAGAGTGGACCGATGCGGTGGTGATTTTTATGGCAGTGGGAGTAAATTCGGGTCTGGGGTTTTGGCAAGAGTTCAAGGCGGAAAAATCTTTGGAAGCATTAAAAAAATTGATTGTGCCTCACGCCACAGTAATACGAAACAAGGAAAGAAAGGTGATTGAAGCCAAACATATAGTCCCGGGAGACTTGGTGGTATTAAAAATGGGAGATCGAATTCCGGCTGATGGCATAGTGGTGGAAGCGTTTGATTTGCATGTCAACGAAGCCATTTTAACCGGCGAGTCGGAAGCCATAAGCAAAAAAGCGGTGGGACAGAGATATCTAAAAATGAGAATGACACAAAAGGAGATAAAATTGGCCGGAGGGAAAGAAAAAAAGATAGTTTATATGGGGACAACGGTGGCGGGGGGAAAGGGTTTAATTTTGGTGGTAAACACAGGAATAAAAACAAGAATGGGGGGGCTGGCGGGGCAGTTGGGGCAAATTGAAAATGAAGAAACACCGTTAAGAAAGAGGGTGGGGCAAATGGCTAAATTTTTGACCATAGCGGTAGGAATGATGTGTTTATTGATATTTGTCGAAGGAGTAATCGTGGGTCGAGATGTTTGGGAAATGTTGGAGATAAGTGTGGCGGTGGCGGTGGCCTCCATCCCAGAGGGATTAGTGATAAGCGTAACGGTGATTTTGACTCTGGGAATGCAAAGAATCTTGAAACAAAAAGGCTTGGTCAGGAAACTGTTGGCGGCAGAAACTTTGGGGTCAGTTGATGTGATTTGTATTGATAAAACTGGCACCTTGACGGAGGGGAAAATGAAGATTGTCGGAGATAATTTAAAATCCAAAAGAGAAGTGATGAGAGACTTGATGTACTGTAACCCGATGATTAACTCAGTGGACAAGGCTTTGGAAGACTGGGGAATGGAGGCTTTGGGGTTAGATAAAAAGAAAGAGTGCCCCGATATTAAAATTGACGAGATACCTTTTAATTCCACCAATAAATGGACGGGGGTAATGTGTAAAAAGAACGAAGACGAGGGATTGATTTATATATATGGAGCGCCAGAGAAAATACTGGGGTTGTGTGTGGCTGACGACAAAAAGAAGGAGCAGAGAGAAAAGTTTGATGAATTGACGGGAAAAGGTTTGAGAATAATTGGGGTGGCCAGAATTGAGGGAAATTTGGATAATCTGGGTAAAAAATTTGCCAGACTGAAAAGAGTAGCTAAAAATAAGGAAAAGTTTGACAGAAGAAAATTGTCTTTTGATTGGTTGGGGTTGGTTTATTTGAATGATCCGATAAGAAAAGATGTGAAGGCGGCGCTGCAGATAGCCAAGAGAGCCGGAATAGAAATTAAAGTGATAACCGGTGATTATCAAAACACAGCTATAAAAGTGATGGAGAGTTTGGGATTGATAAAAAAGGCCAGAAAAGAAAATGTAATGTGGGGGGAAGAGATGAGATCGTTGGCTGATGTGGAATTGTTGGAAAAAATTGATGATGTTTCCTTGTTTTACCGAACCACACCGGAACAAAAAATAAGGATTGTAACGGCATTACAAGAAAAGGGGCACGTAGTGTCGATGATGGGTGATGGGGTTAATGATTCACTGGCCTTAAAGAAGGCGGATATCGGGGTGGTGGTAAATGAAGCGGCCGAGGTGGCCAAAGAAACAGCTGATATGGTGCTGTTGGACTCGAATTTTTCTACGATAGTAACGGCCATAAGAGAAGGTCGAAGGATTTTTGAGAATATCAGAAAGGTGGTTTTGTATTTGATTTCGGGTAGCTTTTCTGAGGTGATATTAGTGGTGGGAGCGTTATTGATGGGACTACCAATCCCCTTTTTGGCAGTGCAGATCTTGTGGATTAATATTGTCGAGGATAGTTTACCGGCGTTGGCATTGGCTTTTGAAAAGGGTGAGGCGGACCCCAGCAGTGGCGAGGCAGGGATGATGAAACAAAAACCACGACTAAAGGGGGTGCCGATCATCAACAAGAGGATGTTTTTGATGATGGGGGTGATTATAGTGGTAACAGATGTGATTTTATTTTTGGTTTACGACTTTTTGATAAAGACAGGAGTGGGCATAGAATTAAGTCGGACAATTATTTTTGCCATTTTGGGAATTGATTCTTTGCTGTTCGTATTCTCTTGTAAAAATTTATATAAAAATATTTGGGAAATTAATGTTTTTTCCAA
>CAYQNE010000058.1:0-4481 GCA_964418875.1 uncultured Gammaproteobacteria bacterium
ACGGCGGGTCTATCTCAATAAAAGTCGGGGAAGGTTCCGGCATGGGTTGTATGGATGATAAGATACAAATACTGTAACGCTTCTCGAAGGTCCTTATTTTTGTAAACATCATTATTTTATAAATAAAATCAGCCAATTAAAGAAAGCTCTTTTCAGTAGCATAGTTGCAAAATAATGTAACGCTCAAACAATTTCCATGTTTTTACAATGGTTTAATGCGATTTTATAATAATTTCACACAATGGATACGGGATGATGGGGATAGGTTTATAAATTTATACTATGGAAGGGTTGTAAAAAAAAGCTGGAGTAGGCCACCCGCTGATAACTCAAGCGTGGTGGCCTGCAGAAAGGTTGGAGGTTGGATTAGGCCTTTATAGCATTATTGAGGAGGAAGATCAGAGATGAAGTCCAAAGCAAGATTGAGGTCAACAAATTTATAATTCAATTCTTTTGCTTTATCCCGGCAGTCGGTACATATTTCTTTGAACTTTCGCATATCACCTTTGACCGCCATGTAGATCTGTTCAATGGCTTCCTGCTGTATGTCTTTGTATTCAGCAATAAATTTTTCAACCACAATGGGATATAAAATAAGAGTTTTCAAACGGCTGAGTATATCTGGATGCTCACTGGTTAAAAAAGTTCTGACCTTTGGTAATCCGGCAAATATAACGGGAACACCCGCATCAATAATTCGTTTAAAATAAGGCCAAACACGAGGATCAAGATCATTTGCCTCATCTATTATAATAAAGCAGTTGGACAAATGACATATCATTTTTAAATATTCTGGGGTACGTCGATAAGTGGCTTTTGTATCATAATTCAATTCCTTTAAAATAGAAGCCAGGGTCTCGTGTACGTTGAACAGAGATTCTACCCATACGGCATTAAGTTTTTTGGGACGTAATAGCTCTAAAAAGCGGGTTTTTCCTGCGCCAAAATCCCCTTCAATTAATACACTTTGTCCACGGTAGATTCGATTGTAGGTAGCGCCTAAATAAGAGACACGACGTTTGTCACTGATAAAATCTTCTTTCATGTTAAATTTCTCCATGGGTAGCATAAGGAGCTACATGGGTCTTTCGTTGATGATTTTGACAGTCAAGAATAAATGCATTGAACAGGGCCAATCCTTTTCTATCATTCGGCTGTCTCATTTTTTTTGAATAGGCTATGTACCTTTTTTTGTTATGATTAAAAATTTGTTGTGTCAGGTCCAGGGAAAGACCTTTGTGAAAGGTTTCGATCAAGGACAGGCGATCGACCACCATGCTGTTATGTTCCAAAAAGGTTATGATCTGGTCCAGCTCATTTGCTTCGGGCTGTCCTGCTGATAATTGAATCGGTTTTTCAAAAGGCTTTCTGGCAAGTGCTTCTCCCAAAAGAATGCCATTATCCTTGGGTTCAAAAATAAATAGCTTGTCGTTGTATTCGGATATTTTAACCTTGGTGCTTTTATGGCTGCTGAATAATTCAACCCCAAGGGTTACATAATAGTCCTGGTTTTCAAACCGGATGGTCTTCTTTTTTGATACTGTGGCTTTTGTCTTTTTGAAGCCGTATTTCATATACTGCTTCACCTGGCCGGAAGAAAAGGTCAGGGTGTTAATTTGGGTTGAAAAAAATTCGGCAAGCTTTTTATCCGGGATCCAGGCTGATACCTTGCCTTCTTCACTAAAATAGTGGCGGGTACTGTTATGTTCCTGGCGGTACTCTTCCATGAGTGGACTTGTTTTTAAATCGTGAAGACTGATATCAAGGCAGGTAACGGTGATTTTTTGTTTTTTGCCATCGCTAAAAATAAACCCCGGTATCGTCTTTTTTATCCTGTTTTCAAATGCCTTGATAATCCGGATTTCAAAATTATGAAGACTGCGGTGGGAAGACTCAAGATGGGCCTTATCTTTGGGGGCATGTATTCTTGAAAAATCAGACTCCATATAAAATCCATCCGGGGTTGAATGCTTTAAATTCACGGCATTAACGGCCCGTTTAAGGTTTAAAAAACCCTTAGCATTATCCGGCCTGATTCGGATTTTTTTTTGAGGGAACGGCGTGCTTAATAAAAATTGGGTAAAAAGATCCACAGAATTCAAGCTGCTTTCGCTAAAATAAGCATCCAAAACAAACATATCTCGTGATCCGGTATCGTAAAATTCGATTACCTGGGGTTTTTGCCAATGACCATTGGCGTTTCTGATTTTAAAATATCGGAATTTACAACCATCCATTTGGATCAGATCAAATGCCGGTTCCGGTTTAAAGCTGTTTTTCACTGGAACATCATCTTCAAAATCCGGTTTATTCAGATAAAATTTAAGGTTCTCACGTTTGACGCAACGCCTGAGTGCATCAAGAGAGATCGAGCGGTTCAACTCTTTCTCAAGCCAGTAATGATAATTTTTGATGATCCTTGCCTTTTGGGTAATAAATATAAATCCCTGGTTTGACGGATCACAGGAGCTTATGACCATTTCCACAAAACGCTTTTGGGTCTGTTCGTCAAAAGAACGGGGGCGGCCGCTGCATTTTCGGCCTTCCATAATACCTTTTTCTACAAGAAGGAGGGGACCGGGAATGATGCCGGTTTTTTTATACTGATCTTTGTAATATTTTTTACTTCTTCGCCTGGCAGAGCCTTTTTTGTTCATGATTTTTTTATGGAGCAATAGATGAAAACGATCATCCAGCGTCAAATTATCCGTTTCCATTGCCAGACTCCTTTGATAAAATTTTTTCCCGGAGAACTGAGGTCCACAATAGCGCTGCCTGGCGGGACGTTTTTTGCCAGTGATCATTTTGTGCGATTCGAACCTGCTCCAGGATCGCCTGAACAGCATCCATATACTCCTTGCTAATTCGATCGGTTAAATCCTTAACTGGTGTTCCTTTGGCGGACGGTTTGGATCCAATGATGAATTTTTTGATGTTAAGTGCTGTAATTTCCATCCCGGTGTTTAAAAAAGTATTCCAGGCTCTACGCTGTTCCAAGGGATCTAATTTTATCAAAGGACGTACCTGGTACTCATTATCAGGCAAAATGTCCCCAATTGGGGACAAATTGTTAACAACCTGATAGGCTTGGATCAGACGGTAAGCATGGGATTTGCCCAGATCCCAGCGGGCTTTGGTGTATGCTTCAAAGGTCTCAAAAAGAATCAGTTTGTACAAACGGCTGTCTCTTATCTCCTTCAAGGCCTTTCCAATTTTATGGAAATGACACTGATTACGGGCAATGATATTTTCCAGGTGTGTTAATCGATCATTCTTCATGATTACAATCCTTTCGGCATAGGGTGGCCGATACCAGCTGCCAAATCATTCAATATCTTTTTCAGCAGCTTTTTTAAAAACAGGACACTGTCTTTAAACCCAAACCTTTTAACTTCCATGACAAGATCAATGGTATTAAGATTCTTTTCACAACGAAAGCACCTGGCCAGGTTTGTGGAAGGGTTTACGGCGGTCTGGAATTCATTGCAGATCGGGCACAAAAAACGGAAAGTCCCTTCACTGATTTTTGAAGGAATATGCAGCTCGTCTTTAATCAACATATCCACTTGGATGGCATTTCTTAATTCAAATAATTCTTGGGATGAAAATTTTTTCATACGTCACCTCATCTTTATCAGGGTTATTCGATGCTATTTTATACCCTGATTACAGCCCGCTGTCAGTTGCCTCTTGAACTGCCACATGGATTACTCTGGCGGTATCTCCTTTATTTACAGCTGGTTATAGCCATGATGCCTCTTAAAGTGTAAAGTCGATTACTTCGTTTGGATACTCTTTGATTACAATGGTTTACGTCAATCATGCGTCTTAAACTCCTATAGCGATTAGTCAGGTGTAATGAATGGCCCAAATCGATACTTTTATGTGAACCCAACAGCCCTGCCATTTGTGTGATTTATAACCTGACAAACAATATATTGAATAATGATCAGGTTTCTTATTCCATACTCGTTTGCAATGATTTCATAGGGGAGAATAGGTTTTGTTCGACATTGCAGGATTAATTTTTTTTGGGAAACAGTCGCCTGGGTCGGTTTGGGCAAATCGACTTCAGCCCTTTCTATCTTTTTACCCAGATAGTTATTTTTAAAATATTCTGTATTTTTTTTGTTCCATTTACCACATTGTCTCCGGTGAAGTTCCCTCTTGCAGGCCGCACCACATGTTTTTTGCCGACCTTTTTGACGTACATCCGGCTGGAACCATTTGCGACAGATACTACAGGGTCGTTTTCCACGTGAAATTTTTGCCATTTTATTATCTCCAGAGTTCAAGTCCGGACAAAACATAATAACAAAATCAATTTTGTTTAAAAAAAGCGGCGGGGTAATGGCGGGGTAAGCGGGATATTGAATATTTTTTTAAATGGCGGGGTATAGCGGCGGGATACCATCTTCAAACCGTTACAGTATTTTGCTATTGATTCGGGGAGAAGGCGTTACAGTATTTGCATCTTAACA
>CAYQNE010000059.1:0-4443 GCA_964418875.1 uncultured Gammaproteobacteria bacterium
CTTGGGATCTCCCCTTTATTCGGTCACAGTTATACTCCTTAATAAGCTCCTCGCCTAAAGGGCGGGGCATGTTCCAAGCCAAAGCAACGAGATTATACATGCTAAATGCTTTAAATAATAAGCACATTTTCGGTACACTTTCAAGAATAATGATTGGACTTATTGATAAATTTGTGTATGAATACAGTATATTTGTTAGATGAGTTTTTATCTGGTGGAAAAAATCAGGTAATACTTATATTAAATGTTCTGCCAATGGAAATGAAATGGAATTTCAAAAGTTTATTGAAGGAGGTATTGCAGGACTATCGGTAATTGTTGCCATTTTTGCAATCATTGGTGCAATGCGCTCTGGAGTCCTGAAAAGGCTCCGCTTTGGTTCTATCGAAATCGAAGCTAACCCTCAAGAACAGGAGCAAATACGTGCTTTGGTACGATCAGTATCTAATGACTCAGTCTCTGTTCCTTTCGAAACAGAACAACTTGCACTCTATTACGGCCAAATACTCTCTCAGTCGAAAATAAGCTTTTGGTTCAGCCTTGTTTTTGCATCCCTTGGGTTCGTCATCTTAGTAATTGCGGTATTCCTATACTCAACCAATTCTGTTGGAACAACAGTGGCGCAATTTATTGCAGGCACAATAATGGATGCTGTAGCGGCACTGTTTTTTGTCCAGTCTCGCAATGCCCAAAAATCAATGGGTGAATTCTTTGATAAGCTTAGACGTGATCGAAATCATCTGGAGTCAAGACAGCTTTGTAAAAACATTGAAGATAAGCTTGCAAGAGATGCTTTAAGAATCCAGCTCTCACTTCACTATGCTGAGGTTCCGAATGCATACGATGTTTCGAAGTCTATAATTGATTCAAGCCTTCCTCGGTATAGGGAGGGCTAACAAGGGCATGCACTCAGATCCCAAAAGGCTGCCGGCTCTTGGTCCAGGTGATGCCTGGCGTTAGGAGAAAATTAAAATGGCATATGCTAATGGTGACACAACAAGAACCCAAATGCACGACACATTAAAACTTCTCCATGGAACAATTCTTAAACAAATTAAAGCCGCTAACAGGCAGTCAAATATTATGATTGGACTTACCGTTGCTCTTTTAATCTTTACTGTTGCCCTTTTCTATGTCGCGTACAAAACGGCTACGGTCGATAAATTGATAAATACACCAAACTATTCCCAAGAAACAAATACCAATCATCGAATAACAGAAAAGGATGTCAATCTTAAGCCAAGCATCCAGGTCGTTCCACCTGTGGTAAAGGATGGGAATATCTGAAAACATTAATAAAAACCTCCTAACCAGCCAATCAACCCGGCCTCCTAAAGTCGGCGGGTTATTTCGGTGTTGGGCCACATGTATAAGGAAAAACACTTATGTCCCTCGTAATAAACAATTTTAATAACTGCCAACAGTGTGGGGATTGCTGTAAAACACCTTGTGATTTGATTCCATCTGACCTGCCCGATTTATTAAAACATTTTGGCACTTCCTTGACTGAATTTTTCAAACGGAATCTTATTGCATTAATTATAGCTTCCCCAAACTATTCAGACGAAGTTCTGATGATGGTGCCAGTTAGAATCGGGCTCTCTGGAAACAGGACAAAAAAATTTCTCGCGGATTCTGCATATCTTAACACTCAAGGCAAATGCATTTTTCTTGTTGATAACAAATGTAGTATTAACAACCTAAAACCATTTGGGGGGCGGTTCCTTCAATGTCCTAAAATAACAGGGAGCGTGGCAATACAACTTCGTAAGTCTCAATACTTCGCCTATTGGGTTAACAATCAGCACTTATTTGAATTGGTTTGCCCCGGATTTTCGACGATATTTAATGAATTGAAGACGATTTTTAAAAGGAAAAATGAAATACTCGAGAAACAGAAGGTCAAAACTGACGAATACAATCAGTTGCACCAAGCACAGGTTGATATTATTACGAAGAAATTGTTTCCGTTGTTCAACAACAGTGAACCCGAAAATGGCTTCTCTGTCTTGTGTGATTAAAAAAAAATAATAATAAAGGGGACAGATTTATTTTTTCACAAGTTCCCTTGCTTCGCTCGGCTGCAGTTTATCCCGATCGTAAGCTTATAACTGATACAGGACCCTAAATGATATGGAACACTTGGAAAGTGATTATGATCGGGCTGAGTTTTTTCAGAACACCTTGATCGGTCATGCAACGCAGGATGGTTGTGGTGGAACTAATGAAGATTACGTACAGTTGAGAAAATATTTTTTCGACAACCCTTCTACCAAAGACATAGTACCAAGATGGATTAGGGTAAATCGAAACACATCTCAGTTCTGGCAGTTTATTAAGTACAAGTTTGGTACATATGCTGAAAGAAGAAAATTTATCTGGGAGGAAATGAATCCGCTTTTAGAATACTGTGAAGGAAAACAGACTTTCCCTGCAGAAAAATCTATTAGTGACGTTCTCCAAGAATTTGATGACGCCGGCATAAATAGAGTTTGGCAGAAAGCATTAGAAAGAAAATCCAACGATCCAGAAGGGGCTATAACAATTTCAAGGACAATCTTAGAAAGTGTTTGCAAGCACATACTTGATGAAAGAGGCATTGAATACGATGCAAATAAAATTGAGCTTCCTGAGCTTTATAAGAAAACTGCCAAAGAACTGAATTTGTCCCCTTCCCAACATACAGAAGAGATATTTAAACAAATACTCGGTGGTTGCTCAGGAATTATAAACGGACTTGGAACGCTCAGAAATAAACTTGGTGATGCGCATGGGAAAGGGAAAAAACGCATAAAACCGGCGCCTCGACATGCAGAACTTGCAGTTAATTTATCTGGATCAATGGCGCTATATTTGATCGAAACATTTAATGTAAATAAAAGATAGTGGGAGTTCCGGGAAAACGAGGGACAGCGCCCATTATTTATAACCAGCGGCTCTACATGGACCGCCAGGGCCTGCGGACCTTCCGGCCAGTGAGCCAAAACGTTTTGGGCTATATAAATCAACTTCTAATATTAGTTTTTTTGTGAAATTGAAAACAGACATATGAAAGTAAATATATTTTATTCTTGGCAGGCAGATCTTCCAAACAACACAAATAGAGGCTTTATTGAATCAGTTATTAGCAAGTCCATATCATCAATAAGTAGAGATGAAACATTTGAATTGGAACTTTGTCTTGAACGAGACACACAAGGAGCACCAGGCTCCCCAAATATTGTAAAAACAATTTTAGAAAAAATTTCTACATGCGATATCTTTATAGCAGATATTTCTATAGTTACTGATGGGGGTGGTAATGGGCAACGCCCATCTCCAAATCCGAATGTGCTTTTTGAGCTTGGTTATGCCGTGAGTTGTTTAAGTTGGGATAGGATTGTACTTTTCTATAATGAAGGATATGGAACTGATGAAAAACTTCCATTTGATATCCAGCAACATAGACGGATTAATTACTTTTTAAAACCAGATGATATGAAGGCGCCAGTTCGTGATAACCTGACAAAAATTCTAAAGGATGGATTATTTGACATAACACAAAATCTCTATAAAACCTCAATTGTTAAAGCCCCTGAATTAATCCTTGATTGGACATACTTTGGTTATATTCATTCTAATAAGACGAGAAATGGCATTGAAAAAGAGATAAATAGAACGAATATGTTGTGTCTTACAAAAGCTATCCCTTCTAATGATACTCAAGTAATGTACAAAAAGGATATTGATGAAATCAAACAAGTAGATGGAAAAAATGACCCGAATTGGGATCAAAAAGTAAAAAAGTATATTAGTAAATATGATGATTTCATAACGAAATTGGACTCTGAGATAAACAAAAAAAATTTCCTAATTGGTCAGAACAGAATTCATGTAGTATCCATAACATTAGCATTAGAAAATACTGGCTTATTACCAGCTACAGATATTCGGGTAGAGGTTTTACTTCCCGATTGGCTTATAGCATTTGGAAAATGGCCTGAAAAGCATGATATCCCGGAGCAACCAGTTAAGCCAATTCCAACGCCACCTAAAATACACACTCAGAATTATGCTATCGGCCAAATTTTAGCCAAGCATTATGATATGCGGGTACCTGATATAACCTCATGGAATCATAAAAGAACATCTGCATGCTACATCAAAGATGATGCAGTGATTATGTGGGCAGACAAATTATTGCATAAACATGAGCTTACAATTGAAGATGATAACTTTTATTTGCTCGCTATGCCTAATTCAGAAATAGGTAACCATAAGATAACTGCTCGTATTTTTTGTGTTGAGTTTGATAACTGGAAAGACATTGAACTTTCAATCAAAATTGAGAATGAACAGCCCAACCAATAAATTCAGCGGACGCAAAAAGCCGCGCCGCTGATTAAATCGTTAGCTCTCATGATACTAATCAAGCAGCACATGAGTCATAGAAGAACTGAAAAG
>CAYQNE010000060.1:0-4381 GCA_964418875.1 uncultured Gammaproteobacteria bacterium
GTAGATAATTGGGTCAATGTAGATTGGAATGCAGGAGTCAAAGCCAAACGGATAGGCACAGCCAGGCTCGGCACCAAAAATATCTTTAAGCTCTTTAGGTGTGGCTAGCCTAACTTTAGTGGCTCCGGTTTTTTCTTTTACCTTGTCAAAATTAACTCTCTTACCCTGAATAGTGATGTAAACCATAAAGTTGTCATCGGTTTTTAGGACCATGCATTTACCTTCTGTACCCAAAAAACCAGTTTGTTTCTGGACCTCGAGAAGTTCTTCGTAAGTATAGGCAGGTTGGTGATGAAAGTGTTTATATTCGACTCGATTATTTTTCAGGAGGGTAATTAAGTTTTGGTGGTAGGTATCAGAACTATCCATATCTTTTGGTATTGTAACAAAATTATGAGAACCGGACGAAATGACCAAGAAGTAAGCGAGGAAAAATATAATCAGACTTTGACTTGCTTTGGGATTGATAGAGAAATTAGCAGGATTGGGGTAAAATATAGATAATAATATGACAAGGGGAAATATGTTTCCGGACGATAGTGATTCCGTTAGTCTGCGAGAGGCGATAGAAATGGGTGAATACGATCCAAAATATCTATCAACTTTTGCCGAGTGGCAAAAATTGTCAAGAAATATGCAATGGCAGATGGTGAGAAAGGCATTAAAGAATAGACGGAGGCTTTTATGGACTAACTATGCCGAAATTTTTAACCAAATAGATTTTAGTGAAAAACCTGAATTAAAAATAGCCATGGAAAATGTACAGAAACAGACTGAAAAATTGCAGAAAGAGGAAGAAAAATTGCAGTTAGAGTATTCACTTATTTAAGATAATTTGAGAGACGGACGAAATGACCAAGAAGTAGTTAAGGAGAAATATAACCTGATTATAACTTGTTTTGGGATTGATAGAGAGATAATAAGGATAGGTGAAATAAAATGATGAGATAATTGTTTGTGGATACACAGAGAGAACAACATTGTTGTGACGATATTGATAATTTTCCTTTGGATAAATTTTTTCAAAAGGGTAAGAATCGCGGGGAAAGATTGTTGATTGTCGGTGAATCACCGGCTGAAAATGGATGGAGAAAAACAGGAAAGGCTTGTTATTCACCGGAAGGAAGGCTTTTGGCGACAGGGGCTAGATTAAATGAACTCTTAGAAGAATTCGGCTTAAATGTAGAAGACTGTGGATTTACAGAATTATCAAAGTGTTTTTTGGGTAAAAATAGGAAAAAACTGGATGAATGTTGCCGAAAATGTTGGCCCATATTGTTAAAACAACTTTTGGGGACAGAGTATCGACTGATTATTACTCTAGGAGTGGTAACAGCAAAAATATTCGGGGAATTAGCGGGCAAAGATTTAGAGATAGGAAAGTCGGCTATAATTGAGTTAGCGGATAAAACGAGAACGGTGTTACCAATATATCATCCATCGCCGATAAATCCTTGGGGGAGAGAAAGAAATAGAAAAATATTTGCGAAATATAGGGTAGAGATTGGCGAATGCATTAATAATTGATTTTGACTTGTTTCGGGATTGATGAGGAGATAAGAAGGATTGGGGTAAATATTGATAGAATCAGACATGAAAATATTATTTATAACTGGAAATAAAGATAAATTAAGTGAGGCTGTGGCAATTATGCCTGAAATTGAAGGTTGTGAAATTTATTTACCAGAAATTCAAGAGTTAGATACCAAAAAAATAATTGAGCTTAAATTGCATGAAGCCATAAAACAAAGACCAGGTATAGACTTAATAGTAGAAGATCAATCTCTGGTAATTGATGGAATTAATGGTTTACCTGGACCGTTTATAAAATGGTTTTTAAAATCATTAGATGTTGATGGTCTCTACAAAATGGCTTTAAAAATGGGAAATCAATCAGCAGAAGCAAAAACGGTGATAGGCTATTGCAGTAGTGTGGGTGAAATTAATTTCTTTGAGGCAATAGTAAAAGGGAAAATAGTGTCGCCAAGAGGTAATATCGGTTGGGGGTGGGACCCAATTTTCCAGCCCGATGGGTATAAAATGACTTTTGCAGAAATGACCATGGAACAAAAAAAACAATTAAGTATGAGGGGAATTGCTTTGGAAAAATTAAAAGAATACTTGGCATCAAGATAGATTTTGAGAGACGGACGAAATGACCAAGAAGTAATTAAGGATAAGTATAATCTAATTTTGACTTGTTTTAGGATTGATAAAAGTGTAAAAAGAATTGGTTATAATTAGCTCAATGCTAAAGCTTAAACCACCCAATTATAAACATTGCCCTTTTTGTGGAGAGAAACTAAAGATAAAAGTAGAAGAAGAAAAAGAGAGAAAATTTTGTAATGACTGTAATTGGACTTTTTATCCTCATGTATCAGGAGCAGTGGCAGCTATCATAATCAACCAAGAGGAGGTGTTAATGGTACAGAGAAAAAGAGAGCCGTATGTGGGAACATGGATGTTTCCAGCTGGTTTTATTGATTATGGAGAACATCCAGAAGAGACTTTAGAAAGAGAAATAAAGGAGGAAACTGGATTGGGTTTGAGGAGAGCTAAACTAATAGATGTAATCCAAACGGAGGATGATCCGAGAAGTCCGGGTCATTTTTGTTTCTTTTATAAGGTAGAGGTGAGAGGCAACAAACCAGAAACAGATCGGGATGAAAACAGTGATATAGGTTGGTTTAAGATTGGGAACATGCCGAAAATTGGCTGGTTATCACATAAAAAGATGGCTAGCAGGATTAAAAAGGATGAAAGTAAGAGGAATTAAAAAATTTTGAGTCGCGGATGGGAGTCGAACCCATCTAGATGGTTTTGCAGACCATTGCCTAACCGCTTGGCTACCGCGACAGGTAGGCTTATTTTAACAAAAACCCTCCGGGTGGAGGGTTTTTGAAACAAGACTAATGTCTTTGGTTTTACATCATGCCTGGCATACCGCCACCTGGTGGCATGGCCGGAGCCGGCTTTGTTTCTTCGGGAATATCAGTAATAATGACTTCCGTGGTCAAAATCATTTGACCGGTGGAAACGGCATTTATGAGGGCAGACTTGGTAACTTTGACCGGGTCAATAATACCGAATTTTCTCATAGAGCCGAACTTGTCGGTGGCGGCATTATAACCATAATCTGATTTGGAGTCTTTGGTTAGTTGATCTCTAACTTTATTTAGGACATAGCCAGCATCTTTACCGCTGTTTTCAGCTAATTTTCTCAACGGTTGCTCTAAGGCGTATTTGAGAATATTGACACCAACCTGTTCTTCGTTGTTGTCGACACTGACTTGATCAAGAACGGTGGCGGCCTTAATTAGAGCTGTACCTCCACCGGGAAGAGTCCCCTCTTCCAGAGCGGCTTTGGTGGCTTCAACCGCGTCCTTAACTCTTTCGAGTTTTTCTTTCATTTCCATTTCGGTAGCGCCACCGACTTCGAGAACTATGGCACCTCCGGCTAGTTTGGCAATACGCTCTTGGAGCTTTTCTTTATCATAGTCAGAATCACTTCTGTCCATTTGGGTACGAAGTTGGGCTACACGAGCTTGGACATCTGATTTTTGACCAGCGCCACCAATAATACGACAGTTGTCTTTATCGGCTGTAACAGAATTGGTTTGACCACAGTATTCGACAGGGTCGATGGCATCAAACTTGGCACCGGTGTCCTCGGAAATAACTTGTCCGCCGGTTAGGACAGCAATGTCCTCCAGCATGGCTTTGCGACGATCACCAAAACCCGGGGCCTTGACGGCTAAAACATTAAAAGTACCACGAAGCTTGTTAACCACCAAGGTGGCTAGAGCTTCTCCATCAATGTCATCGGCGATGATGACAAAGTTTTTGGTAATTTTGAGCAGTTTTTCCAAAAACGGTAAAATGTCTTGCATGGAGCTGATTTTTTTATCAGTAATGACAATGTGTGGTTTTTCGATAACGGCTTCCATGGTTTCGGTGTTGGTGGCAAAATAGGGAGAAAGGAAACCATTGTCAAACTCCATACCGGAAGTTTCTTTGGTTTCAATTTCAAGACCCTTGCCTTCCTCGGCAGTGATAAGACCATCATGACCGACTTTAACAACCGCTTCGGCAATTTTTTTACCGATTTGATTATCTCCAGCCGAAATAGTGGCAATTTGTTCAATTGATTCTTTGTCATTAATCTTGACTTCTTTTTTCATTGAATCCAATTTGGCGAGGAGAGCCTTGAGGCCTTTTTCCAATCCATAACGAACAATCATGGGGTTAGCACCGGCAGCGACATTTTCCAATCCTTTGTTGGCAATAGCTTGGGCCAAAAGAGTGGATGAGGTAGTACCGTCACCAGTAGCATCATTGGTTTTGGAGGCGGCTTCTTTGATAAGCTGAGCTCCCATGTTTT
>CAYQNE010000061.1:0-4351 GCA_964418875.1 uncultured Gammaproteobacteria bacterium
ATTCTCGACTGTCGTTTTTGCCAGATTCGATGGAAAAATGTATAAGAGTTGATCATTATCAAAAGTTTGTTCCATTTCTTTTACTAAATTGTGTAGTTTAAGAGAATAGTGTTCCGTTTCTTTGGTTAATATTCCATGGTAATGAAGAACCATGGGAATACCCAATTGTTTTCCAGCCTGAAACAAGCACCAAGGAATAAAATAAGTACCATTAATTAATATCAAAATTGGTTTTTCTCTTTTAATTATCGATATATAGGTGTTAATCAGCTCCGAATATGTGTTTATAATTTCATCCACATTTTTTACTTTTTTAATTACATCCCCAAAATAAGGGGTTTTTACATCAACTGAAATTACTTTAAGAACCGAGCTTTTATCGTTTTCTGTATGACAAAAATTTCCTTTTTTTGAAGAATTCGGTTCGGAAACAACATCTACTCCGACAATTTTAACTTTACTATGATTATCTTTTTCTAAAGACTCAATTAGATTATTTAATGTTTGGCCGATTCCTCCCAGTTGACATGTTTGTATATTAGTAAGAATTTTCATAGGGGTAAATAAATTCTATCTATGCTACCAAGATATTTATATTTATGCAAATATAAGTAATATTATAATGGGGTTATTTTATAAACATTTTACTATCCTAAAATAATATAAGGACAGAAAGGTTCCAGACCCACATGCTCCGCCAAGTGGTACACGGCGGCGAATTTTCATCGAGATAAAATTTTTGACTGAGATGATTTCGAGAGTTAATGGTTGCAAAACGACAAGCCAAATTTGAAAAATAGTTCTGATAATTGTGTTAACGAATTAATATCAATCCATTCTTGATCAGAGTGAGCACCTCCTCCTTTTGCCGATGTTACAATGACAGGAATTCTTAGGTTGTGCCATAAAAATCTAGCATCGGAAGCCCCACTTTCTGTAACTAACGACGGAGTCTTTTGAGTAGTTTTTTTAAAAATATTGATCCATTTTTTAATAAAAGGGTCGTGTATTGACGCTTCGAAAAATAACGGTTCGTCAATTTTTTGCCACGTGCACCCACGTCTCCGAGTAATTAAGTCAATTTTGCTAATTAGAGAATTTATTTCTGATTGTTTTTTGATTCTTATGTCGATAGTCGCCATGGCTTCGGCAGGAATAGTGTTGGTAGTATTGCCGCTATGGATTTGTGTAAGAGTCGCCGTGGTTGAATCAGAAGAATTTCCATTTAATTTGTCGATAATTTGAATACAGCATTTAGATAGGTTTTCGGCTGAATTTACACTTTCCCATGGTTTTGACCCGTGGGCAGATTTTCCAAGTGATTCTACCTTTATGTGAAAAGGGGCTTTTTGAATAATAACTAAATTATTGCCAACACTATCTGGAACTATGGCCGATTTGATGTTTTTAAGCAGTGATTTTGTTAGAAAGTCAGTACCGTTAAATCCGCCTATTTCTTCGTCACTGGTGACTACAAATAGAAATTGTCTGTTGCCTAATTTCCACAGTTTAAAAAATGACTCTAGTGTGGCCACCAGTGGGCCTTTCATGTCTAAAACTCCCCTACCAATTAAACGATTGTCTTTTTTTATTAGATTAAATTGCTTCGGTTGTCCAGGAACAACATCAATATGGCATAAAAATAAAATTTTGGCGGTTTTAATATCTCCAGCAATGAGAAAGGGGGAATTATTATTTTTTTTGATAAAACAGGGAATTTTTTGTTGACTGGCTTCTTTTTTTATCAACCCTAATGCGGCAAAACATTGGTCATGATTATGACTGAGTGAAGGTATTTTTATAATTTTTTTAAGAAGTGGAAGATTGATGTTATTTTTCATTTTCCCTCCAATTAATTGTATTTTGTAAAAGTAAATCTTCAAGGTGATGGGTAAAAACCCCCTCGGGGAAACAAGATGATATCAGTTTCTGTTGCCCTTCTTTTGAGAGTTTGCCCATGAGCAAGCTTATTGATATCCCGTTCTGATTAAATGTTGGTTCGAAACCTACTAATTTGAAACCAAAATTTCTCAGATCTTCTATTCCTCCGTTAATGACAGGAGAGGTTGTTTTGTTTAAAGGTAAACGTGCCAAGGCAAATCTTTGGCCCATATCAAAGCCCTTTAGCAGTGCTCTTTTCCAATCAAAATCAGTTTTTTTAGTTGGTAAAAGTGTTATAAATGGGCCGTCATCTTGAATACTAAAACCGCAATCGACTCTTTTGTCCACTGATTCAAGCCGGATATTTGTTTCAAATGCCATTCTCCACATCTCATTTAACATGTTTTCTTCTGTTGGGCTTGTAAATATAATATTCGGAACAATGATTGTTTTGGCCATGGAAATAATTTCGGTCGGGTTTTTACATGTTGAGGCTAAAATGAACATTTCTTGTCTGTCGGGCTGACCATGGTGGAAAAACGGACCAATAGCAGTCGGACAGAAATCAAGGCGACATTTTCTTAAAAATATTGCTTGAGTGGCCAGTCCTCCCGGTACTTCTTTGGTGGGTTTGGCTGTTCTGACTTCAGCTCTCAGTACTTGAGACTGAGGGAATACTGCTCCGCTTCTCCAAGCTTCGAAAGCAGTATAAATTGGAGCCGATTTGCCTCCATTTGTCCCCGGCAGGCAAGCAGCCCTGCCAAGTTCAACATCGAATTGACCCAGTTGTATTAGGGCGGCACAAGCATCGTGTTCTGGAGTTATAAATGGGACAATGCCACCATCAATAATATCTTGAGCTAGTGTTTCTGTATCGCTGGTCACGTTGTGAGTTCCATAATTAGCTCCCAAAATCTTGATTATTATTTGGGCGGCTGTTTCCGGATTTTGTCTCCACGTTTCAGGATCCAAAACCTCAACTGCTTCATGTCGAATAGTTGATCTGGTCGAAATATCTGGTATTGTTTGGCCAGTAATGGCAGTAATAGTTAACGATTTTTCTTTTATAGTCATATTTTTGAGTAAATTTTTAATATTTACTTAGTCCAATGGGTAGGAGTTGAGTGCCACCATTGGTTTAAAACCAAAAAGTCCTCACCCAGGTAAACCATTAATAGGCTTACAAGGGCGAGGACTCTCGCGATACCACCTTGTTTCACAAACTTGTTTTTGCCACTAAAAAAAGCACCGATTGGTGCTTTTAGCTGTCAACAAATTTGTCTTATTGTCGAGTACTTGACTAAAAGCAGTGATACTCTAGTTCTGTTACGGGAACTCCCGTGTCCGATTTTTTCGGACCTGCTCCAGAGGGTAATTCGAAATCTTTAGTGCGGTAAGCTTTCAACGGCCGCTTACTTTCTCTTGTCACCTAAAGAATCTACTAGGTCTCTTTCAACGCTTTGTTAATTTGGGTTTATTGTATCACAATTTTTGGTGGTGTCAAAAAAATATGAAAGAATTTGCTGTAAAAACGCCGAAGGCGGAGAAGCCCCGGAGGGGCTTAAAAAGAAAAACTTGAAGGTTCGGACGGGGCGGAGCGACGGACGATAAAAATAAATCCGAAGGCGGGGGTTGGTGGCGGCCCCAGCCGTTGCGGGGTGCATCAGCCACCGCCGAGGATACCAATAATTTGGCGGTTAATGTAGAAAATCCGTTAGAATTTTCAGGTATAAGGCCCGCCAAGTGGGACAGGTTTACTCCCATTCCATTGTTGCCGGTGGTTTGTTGGAAATGTCGTAGACGACCCTGTTAACTTGTTCGATTTCATTGGTGATTCTGGTGGAAATTTTTTCAAGAATTGGGTAGGGAATTTTGGCGAAGTTGGCGGTCATAGCATCTTTTGATTCGATGATTCTTACCACTATTGGGTATTTATAGCTTCGGGAGTCACCTTGAATGCCCACACTTTTTATAGGCAATAAAATAGCAAAGGCCATCCAAAGTTTTTGATATAAATTAACTTTTTTGAGCTCTTCTTCAATAATGTGACTGGCGATTCTGACAATTTTTACTTTACTGGGTGTTACCTTGCCAATGATTCTTATTGCCAAGCCTGGACCAGGAAAAACGTTTCTGCTGGTAATTGTTTTTGGCAAATTAAGTTTTCTAGCAATTTTTCTGACTTCATCTTTGTACAAGTCTTTTAATGGTTCATATATCTCCAATTTAATATTTTTTGGTAAGCCGCCAACGTTGTGGTGGGATTTAATTGTTGAAGAATGTTTGGTAAGACCGCTTTCGATTCGATCTGAATAAATTGTTCCTTGAACTAAGACTTTTATTTTTTCTTTTTGAGCAACTTCTTGGAAAATATCAATAAACAACTTGCCAATTATTTTGCGTTTTGTTTCTGGATTAGTGACATCTTTTAAGGCTTGGAAAAACCGGCCTTGGGCTCTAACAATTTTTA
>CAYQNE010000062.1:0-4188 GCA_964418875.1 uncultured Gammaproteobacteria bacterium
CTATTGGGGGAGGTGTCGAGTCGGATAAGATAGGAAGCGTTGGGTCCGACAGCCAAAATACTACGGGAGTCGGGAGAAAATTCAAAATTAAAGTTGGCCCAATTTATACCGGGGGAATCGGGATGAATTTGTTTGGGCAGGTTTTTATTTAAGGGTAAAGGTCGGTTGGTTAAGTCGAGTTGGTAGAGACCGTTATCGCGACTGGCTGAGGCGGAGGCTACCGAATAGACTATCTTGCTGTTGTCGGGGCTAAGGACCGGATTAATGGTTCCGGTGAGGGTTAAGGGTTTAAGATCGGGGGCGGTACGAAAAAGATGGGCGTCGGTTTGAAAAACAACCTCTTTTTTGATTAAAGCGGTTTTTTGCCAAGGCAGATAACCGTCTTTGATGATTTTTATTTGGTAATTGCCAGGAGGGAGGTTGATGGTGTCGTCGGTGGCAGTGGTCAGTCGATTGTTGATGTAGACAGAGGCGGATTTGGGGGTGGAGGTGGCGGAGATAAGGCCGGTGGCTTTGACAAAGGAGCCTTGGTTGAAGCTGATTTTATAGCCACGAGCCAGGAAGGAGATAAGGTAGGTGGTAGCGATTATAAGAAATGAAACTCCCAGCAGAAGGGACAAGCTTTTTTTGTTGGATGTTGGTGGTGCCATTAGAGTATTCTATCAATTTATAATAGTTTTTAGGGGGTTTATTGATAGAATTGAATATGAGACTTTTTAAAAAGCTAGGGATTGATTTGGGGACGTCTAATAGCGTGATATGGATGGAAAATGAGGGGATTGTCTTGAATGAGCCGACGATAGTGGCGGTGGGAATTGAAGACAGAAAGGTTTTGGCAGTAGGGAGTGAGGCGAAGGATATGTTGGGAAAGACACCGGAATATATTGAGGTGATTAGCCCGTTGGAGGATGGTGTAATTGCCGATTATGAAGTGACTGAGGCAATGTTGAGATATTTTTTGCGTAAGGTTATGGGGAAAATGTGGTTTTTTGGTCCGGAGGTGATGGTGTGTGTGCCGGCGGGAGTGACTCAGGTAGAGCAGAGAGCGGTTTTAGATGCGGTTTTGTCAGCCGGAGCCAAAAAAGCTTATATAATTGATGAGCCTTTAGCGGCGGCGATTGGAGCGAAAATTCCGGTGTCGGAGAGTTTTGGCAATATGATTATTGGAGTAGGAGGTGGTGTGGCTGAGGCGGCGGTAATCGCTTTGGGGGGGGTGGTGACGCACAAGACGGTCAGGGTGGGGGGCAGGAGGTTGGATAGAGCAATTATGGATTACCTGAAGAAGAAATATAATCTGGTGGTGGGGGAGCAAACTGCAGAAAGAATGAAGATAAAAATAGGTAGTGCCGTTAGGTTAAAAAGACCGGAAAAAATGGAAATAAGTGGCAGAGATTCTGTATATGGACTACCTAAAAACAAGGAAATTGATTCGGATGAGGTTTATGAAGCGATCAGGCCTTTCCTGGATTTGATTTTGGATGCTATCCGGGACACTTTGGAAATGACACCACCGGAGTTGGTAGCAGATATTGTGGACAGGGGAATTATTTTGAGTGGTGGGGTGTCTCAGTTGCGTAATTTTAATGTACTGGTAACTCGTGAGATTGGAGTATCGGCTCATGTGGCATTGGAGCCACAGTTTTGTGTAATCAAGGGGACGGGAATGGCGATTGAAAATCTAGAGACTTATAAGAGAGCGATACGGTAAGATTTTTATATAATATCAAAGTCTTATAATTGTTAAATTGCAAATTATTAAATTATTAAGGGTTTTTTAGTTTTTAGTTTATGTATAGGGAGGAAATAAGAGTAAAGAATTTGTTCAAATAGGTTAATTTTGGTGTTTTTCTATTATTTTTTAATATATTATATTAAAATAAACCAAGTGAGATGATATATTAATAAAATTAGTCTTGTAGTTTTGTATTAGATAGAGCAAAAAGTGGTAAAAAATAAATTATAAGGGTAGTGAAAACGAGGGAGAGAAGAAAAAAATTGGCAAAATTGAAATGGGGACAGCTTTGATTTGATTGAAAGATGGAGGAAATGATAGAATGACTCAACAAAGGACAAAGAATGAAAGGGATGAATCTTAAAAAAGGTGGAGATTATTGGCAAATATGGGGTTTTCCTCTTTTTGGCGGAGATCGGTATCAAGTGCTAGATCGGATATCGAATCGATTGGAATTGGTGTCATCCGGGTTGGAGGGGAAGCGAGGAGGGAGGAGGCCAATGTGGATAGCGACAGTTAACCCAGAGTTTGTGATGGAGGCGATGAAAGATTCGGGTTTTAAAAAAATCTTATGCGAGAAGACCGATTTGAATGTGATGGACGGGATAGGGCTCATATGGGCAAGGGAAGTGCTTGGTCCAAATCTTCAGTCAAAGAATAATCTATTAAGAGGGTTGAGGGTGGGAGTGGAGGTGATTTTGGGGAAGTATAGGCAAAAAGTGGTGACGGGGAGTGATTTGATGTTGGAGATGTGTCGATTGGCGAAAAGTAAGAATTATAGGGTATTTTTTTTGGGAGGGTGGGGAGATGGGGCGGTTAAGACGGGGCGAAATATTCAGTGTTTATTGTCTGGGTCTGATGTTAAGCCAGGGAAAAGATTACAAATAGCTTGGTCATCGGGTCAACCAAAGATAAAAAATACCGATGTTTTGGCTAAAATTAATAAGTTTAAGCCAGATATTTTACTGGTGGCTTATGGGATGAGGCGACAGGAAGAGTGGATTGAGAAGAACTTGAGTAAACTTAATGTGAAAGTTGTGATGGGGGTGGGAAGGAGCTTTGATTACTATAGTGGTGATCTAAAAAGAGCTCCTAAGATATGGAGAAGTAGGGGTTTGGAGTGGCTGTATTCGTTGATTAAGGAGCCGAAGCGGTGGAGACGGCAGTTAGTTTTGCCAAAGTTTGCGTGGAAGGTAATTAAACAAGGGTGTTTAGTAAAATGAGAAGGGAAATTGATTTCTTGATAAGAGGGACTAATGATGCGGGGAAAACAGTGTATTTGGTGGTTAAAAAAGAGGGAGTAGAGGGAACAATAGTTGATTGTTTGATTGATGAGGTTAATTCGGAAATTAGTTTGGCTAGATTAGAATTAATACCTTTATTGCCAGCAATATCGAAAAGAGTTATTCAAATGAGAGGATTTAATTAAATTCTCCTACAAGTTTGATTTCCAGTTTCAGGTCAATACCGTATTTATTTTTTACCTTTTGTTGGATTAATCGGACTAATTTTATATAGTTGGCGGCGGAGTTGGGGCTGGTTGTGGTGGGGTCGGTGTTGATGATAAAGTTGGCGTGTTGGCGGCTGATTTGGATGTTGTTGATGGTGGTTCCTTTGAGATTGAGGCGGTCGATTAGCTGTCCGGCTGGTGGTGGCTTGGCTCCGGTTTTGACGATGGGATTTTTGAAGGTGCAACCGGCAGAGGGAAGTGGCTGGGTTTTAGTTTTTTTCTTAATGATGTTTTTGGCTGTTTTTTGGGCTTTTTTACCGTCACCCTGTTTGAGGTTGATGGTGGTGGAGAGGATAATCAGGTGAGGTTTTTTTTGAAAAGGGGACTGGTCGTAATCCCAGTTGGAGGAAGGGTCGGTGACAGGGAGAGTAGTGGTTTTTCCTGTTTGATAGTTAAACACCACCACTGATTTAAGAAAGTGGGAAAAGTCGGTTTGGTTTACACCATGGATGTTGGAATGGATAGCGCCACCAATAGTGGCGGGGATGTAGGCAAATTCTTCTAGTCCTACCAGGTTTTTTTGATTAAGATGTTTAATGGCAGAGGGGAGAGAGGTGCCGGAAGAGAGAGTGGCTTTGGCGGTGGATGGATGGATGTCTATGTGGTTATTGGAATTTTTTATGACGATACCGCGGATACCGGAATCGGAGATGAGAAGATTGGAGCCGTTGCCAATGATGAAGGGTGGGGGGGTTTTGGTTTGATGTAGAAGTTTAAGGATTGATATGAATTGTTGGTGGGAAGTAGAATTAATGAAGAGATCGGCTGGTCCGCCGATTTTTAGAGTGGTATATGGGGCCAGAGGATGATTAAGGTGGACATCTATGCCTGGTAGTTGTTTTTTGATCTGTTTGGTCAGGGCTGAGTAGTCCATTAGGTATATTTTATCAAGTTTATTTGATGAAAAGGAGTGGAGTTAAGAAAGGAGTAGATTGATGATTAAAAA
>CAYQNE010000063.1:0-4145 GCA_964418875.1 uncultured Gammaproteobacteria bacterium
GGATTTTTAACGATGGGATTAAACAGTTTGATTTTGGCTCCCATTTGTTGCAGATGAGCCAGGTGATGGAATCGGTACGGAAAGACTTTTTCGATAATAGTACTACTGCCGATCGCTTGAGTGAGGAGAATGGAGAAAACGGCTTGCCAATCGGTCATAAAGCCGGGTTCCGGAGCGGTTGCTATTTGGCAGGCTTTTAGGGGTCGGACCCATTTGACGGTAACTTCGTCTTGTCCCCTATCGACACTGGCGCCCATTTGCTCAATGACATCTAAAAAGGTTTTGATGTGGCTGGGATCAATTCGAAGAATGTTGACTTGGCCCTTGGTGGCCAGAGCGGCGCAGGCAAAGGTAACGGCCTCGTTTCTGTCGGAAATGGTTTGGTGGTGAGTACCTTTAAGTTTTTTTACTCCTTTGATGGTGATTTGTTTGGGGTTTTCCGAGTTTCTTTCAATTTTAGCCCCCATGTTGTTGAGCATTAGGATCATGTCGTCAATTTCCGGTTCCAGAGAGGTATTATTGAGTCGGGTGATGCCGGGAATGAGAGAGGCAATCATGATGAGAACTTCAGTGGTGGTGTGAGATGGTTGAGGGAAAGTATAGGTAGTGGGTTTGAGTTCAGAGCTGTGAAAAAAAATGGAGTTTTTTTTGATATCGGTTTGGATGTTCATTTGAGAAAAGGCGTCAACTAGTCGATTTAATGGTCTGGCTCCCAAGCGGTCACCTCCCGGTAGAGGTATTATGGCTCGACCACAACGAGCCAGTAAAGGGGCGGCAAATATAAATGAGGCTCGGGATTTTTTGCCGGTGCCGGAGGGAACGGTGGGATCGTCTATTTGAGGGGTGTGGATACTAATACTGTGTTGGCCGGTTTTTTGAATTTTGGCACCGAGGGATTTAGCGATGCCTTGGGTGATCTTAATGTCGGATATTTGAGGTAAGTTTTTTAAGTGACAAGTTTGGTCGGTGAGCAGAGAGGCAATGATTTTTTTGAAGCCGGCATTTTTGGCGCCCCTGAGAGAAACTTCACCGACTAGTTTTTTGCCGCCATTGATGATGTATTGTGACATGATATATTTTATTTTATTCTATTCTATTTTGATTGTTTGTCTATGAGAGAGGCGATGCGGTGAAATGTTTTTAGTCCGGTTTGGCCACCGGAACTGAAATGGACCAGTATTTGTTGAGGTCTGAGGGTTTTTAGATAGTATTGTTGGATTTGGGGATAGAGGGGTTGGTAAATTAACTTGGGGCCAATGATTGATTTAAAATCAGAGGCGGTACTGCGGTCTTTTTTGTCGATTCTGATACTATATTTGATTTTAGACAGAATGACTTCTGAAGATAGAGCCAGAGCTGAGGCTAAGCCCGGAAGGCTTTTTTTGTTTTGTAAAAAGGAGGCGTGTGGTTCCAGAAAGACCTTGATGATGTGTCGGGGAAAGGTTTTTTTGATGGTTTGGAGGGCGGCCTTGATACGAGGGGCTGATTGAGCAAAATCATCAATAAAAATAATATTTTTGGTAGATTTGATAATTTCCAACCTTCTTTTAAGCCCTTTGTAGTTTTTGATGGTTTTTTTGATAATGGCAGGATTGATACCTAATTTTTGGGACAAAGTAGCGGAGGCGTTAATGTTTTCTTGGTTATGACTACCCAGCAAAGAACTGGGGTAAGTGGGAGAGGAGTGATAAGGGAAGGTTTGGCCGACGCAGTGGTGGGACAGTTTTTGGAGATGTTTGTCTTGGGGGTTGTAGATGAGAAAGCCGTCGGGAGGGATTTTTTGGATAAGTTTTTGATAAGCATCCAGATTGGCTTGATGATTGGGATAACTTTCCTTGTGTTCCCAGTCGGTGGAGGTGATAATAGCGTGTTTGACGGGATAATAGAGGAATTTGGCTTTGGTGTCGAGACCGTTTATCGATTCGTCGGCTTCGATGACAGACCAGTCGGAATCGGTAATGGATAGTGATTCCATTTTGTTGATGCCTTTGGCCCCCAACATATAACTGGGATTGAGTTTGGCGTTTTTCAAAATTTGGATTAACAGGCCAGCGGTAGTAGATTTACCATAAGCGCCGGCAACCAGGATGGAGTTTTTTTGAGCTATGTTTTGAGCAATATATTTGGTGGCAGAGATATAGGGAATTTTTAGTTTTTTGATTTGAGCAAATTCTTCAAGGCTTTTTTTGAAGAGTTTGTAGGAAGAACCGACGATGACCAAGTCGATTTGGGAATTAATCGCTTGGGTGTTAATGTTGATTTTGGCTTTTTTGAGCATGGTGCTGATGGGGGGGTAGACTTTGTCTTGGTCAGAACCACTAATTTGATGCCCTTGAGACTGGAGATAGCAGGCTAAGGGGGCGGTCATGACGCCGGCGATGGCTAGAATGTGGATATGCATACTTTTTTTAATTTTTGAAAGGTTTCCATGAGTTGTCGGTGAAATATTCAAAACCGGGCATGTTTCGTTTATAGTAACCGGTTTGAGGGGAAAAACGGCCCAGATAGCAGTATTTTAAACCCAAGCGGTGACTGTCGACAACTGTTTGAAGGGTGAGACGGATAGGTAGGTTGGTGTGATTTAGGTCGGGATGATAAAAGACATAGGCAATATGGGAAATGGTTGGAGAGAAATAACAAATACCATAAGCGATGGTTTGTTTGTGGCGGTTTTTCCAGATATAGAGTTGGTTGAAGATATGGTTGGTAAAAACAGTTTTTATAGAGCTAAGGGGGAAATTCCAATCAAGTTGTTTGGTCCAGTCAAAAAGTGTTTTTTGTAGATTGATATTATAGTCAAAATCAGTCAAAGGAATTTTTTGGAAACTATAATCTCGGGTTTTTTTGAGTATGCGACGATTTTCTGAACTGAGATGGAAGTTTTGTAGATTGGAACGACAACTGCTTTGATGGTAATAGAGATCTTTTTTGTTTCTTTGAGGCAGTAGGCCGTTTTGATAGTTTTCTTGCGGAGACAGACTGTTTTTTAGATTGAATTGTTTTTTCATAATGGTTCTCGTTTTTGACGGAAAGCGGTGCGGAAGGCTTCGGCTTCCGACCAGGGATAGTCGGTTTCGCCATGAAGAATGGTGGTTTCATGTCCTTTACCGCAAGCGATAACAGTGTCGCCTTTTTGAGCTAATTTGATGGCCAGATTAAAGGCATCTTGTCGTTGGGGAATATTGAGGTAGACAAATTTTTTCTGACTGATTTGACGGATTTGATTGATTTGTTTTTTGTTAATTTTTATGGGAGTTTTTAACAATTTACATTTATTGTTGTCGATGCCTTTAATAATTTGCCGATTTATATCTTCGACGGATTCGTTTCTGGTATCGTCAGCGGTGATCAGGGCTATGTGGGCGTGTTGAGAGACTACTCGACCCATTTGGGGACGCTTATCCGGATCTCTACCTCCGGTGGCACCAAAAATGACAATAAGTTGATTTTTGGTGGTTTTTTTGAGGGTAGAGAGTGTTTTTTGGAGAGCGGCGGGGGTGTGGGCGAAATCAATAATAGTTTTGAAATTGAGTTGATTGTCAATTTTTTCTCGTCTGCCTTTCATTTCGGGAAATTTTTTGATTATTTTGATTAAGTGTTTCTGGTGGATATTGAGTTTGGTGATGGTGGCCAGAGTGGCCAGGATATTATAGATTTGATAATGATAGTTACTGTCGGTGTTAAAGATGATTTTTCCGACGTTGAATTGGAGGTTTTTGTTGTCGAGCTTGATTTTTTTGGCTTGGAATTGTGATGGTTTTTTGATGCTGTAGGTGACGATAGGGGTGCTGACGAGCGGTTTGATTGTTCGATAGGAAGGGTCATCTTTGTTGAGGATGGCCAGATTTGATTGTTGGAAAAGTTTGGCCTTAGCTTTGATGTAGTTATCCATGTTTTGGTGATAATCCAAATGTTCATGAGAAGTGTTGGTTATAAGGGAAACTTGAAAACGGCAACCCCAAAAGCGATGTTGGTCAAGGGCGTGAGAGGTGACCTCACAGACAGCATGGGTGACATGTTGGGCCACCATTTGTCGGAGTAGTCTTTGGAGCTTGGCCGGGTCGGGGCTGGTAGTGTGGAGACCGGTATCTTGACTTTGGTGGCCGATTTTGGCCTCAACGGTGCTGATAAGACCGGCCTTGATG
>CAYQNE010000064.1:0-4091 GCA_964418875.1 uncultured Gammaproteobacteria bacterium
CCACCTATACCAAAACACCAAACCCACCACCAAAACAAAACCTGTCCCCCATCGTCCCCAAATCAATAAATCTTTCCCCTCTATTCTACCCAAACACCACCTCCACAACCACAGTTGTTGACTGGAAACAGGATAATTAAAAAGACCAAATGACATGGGATTAGTATAAAGTATAAAATACAGTAGAATGAAACAAAAAACACTATTTGGACTGATCTTTCTTTTAACCGTCGGTCTCCGTTTCTATCATCTCTCCCAAAATCCACTTTCACTTTTTTCTGACGAAGCCGACGCTGGTTATCAAGCTTATATCTTTAATCAATGCAACACCGACTACCATGGTCGCTCCTGGCCAATCCATTTTAAATCGTTTTCTGACTTTCGCACTCCACTCTATATACATTCCATTGCTCTATTTCAGCGATTTCTTGGCCCTTCACCTATAACCACCAGATTACCAGCCGTTTTCTTCGGCCTGATTGCCACCTTCTTTTTTTACCTTATCATCAAAAAAGAATTTCAAAATCAATGGCTGGCCTTATTAGGATTGGTCCTGTTTACCATCAACCCCTGGCTCCTCCATTATAGTAGCACCGGCTTTGAAGTCAGTGGCATGCTGGCCTGCATTCTCATCGCTATTTATTTTTTTCAAATCAAAAAATTCACTCTTTTTTTGATTTTTCTACTTATCTCTCCCTATTTTTACAGCACCGCCAAACTATTTGTTTTCTTTATTCTTCTTTTTGCCCTCCCCACTCTCAAAAAAAACATATCTCTAAAAAAATTATTTCACCTCATCATCCCAATTACCCTCCTCTGTCTCCCATTGGTCATCGACACCTTTAAAGGTAATGCCGGTTATCGCTTTTCTTATATCAACATTTTTAGCGACCCCACCGTCAGTCAACAAGTAGATTACCGGCGCTTTCAAGACGCTATTACTGATCATCCTGGCCAAATAGGCCTCCAAACCGGTCTCGCCTCCAAACTAATTCACAACAAAATCACTCAATGGGCGTCAAAATTCACCCGAAACTATTACTCGGCTTTCTCCACTCAATTCCTATTCTTGTCAGCTGACTCCAACCTACGCCATGGCTTCCAAGGTAAAGGTTATCTCCTCTATCCGGACTTATTTCTTATCCCTCTTGGTCTTATCTACCTTTTCTCTCATCGTCGTTCTCAAACATCCCTCCTCTTCTTCTTCATCCTCCTCACTAGTCCGATTCCATTTAGTCTCACTCGAGACTCCATCGGCCCCCATGGCACTCGTCTGATTCTCATGGCTCCGGCTTTAATTTACCTTTCCTTACTTGGTCTCCACTCCATCTGGTCGAAAACAAAAATTGTCATTCTCGTCCTCTTTATATATTTACTCACATTCATCGATTTCTCTCATTTCTATCATTACCACTATCCTATCCTGTCCGCTCGCGCCTGGCACACCGGCATTAAAGAAGCCATAAATCAATCAGCCAATTCCTCCTACCCCAAAATTTATTACAGTAGTAAATACGAGCCTTTTGTTCCGTTTTTTCTTTATTATCAACAATACCTCCCTCCAAAGAACTGTGATCTGTCCCAAAGCCTTATTTGGGACAACAATGAATTTTTCACCGGTCGCCAAATAGACAACAAATACTATTTTGGCCATATCGAATGGTCTCAACTATATAATCATTCTCAGGCTCTTGACCAAAGTCTCTTTGTCGTCCCTAAAGACGACTTATCACAAATCCAGTCATCTTCACTTCAAATCAAAACCAAAAAAGAAATTCCACCACAATATGATACTCAAGAAACTTTTTATTTAATTACTTTTAATGAAACATAAAAAATATCTCTTCTTGGTTCTACTTCTTTCCGCATTTTCTTTTTATCGTCTTATCCGTCCTGGATATTTTCCCATGCATGATGACATGCAAGCCACTCGAGTCATGCAAATGGATAAATGCCTCCGTGACGGACAGTTCCCTTGTCGCTGGGTACCGGATTTAGGCTTTGGCTACGGTTACCCTCTTTATATTTTTTACTCCCCTCTGGCCTATTATGTCATGGAAGTTTTCCACCTTATTGGTTTCTCCTTCATCGCCTCCGTAAAAATCGTTTTTATCCTCAGCTTCATTTTCGCCGGTGCCAGCATGTTTGTCTTGGGGCAAGCCCTCTGGGGTAATCTCGGCGGCTTAGTCTCAGCTATGTTTTATGTTTATGCCCCTTATCGAGCCTCAGATGTCTACAGTAGGGGAGCAGTCGGTGAATTTTGGGCTCTTATTTTTCTTCCTCTCATTCTTTGGTCTATTCTAAACCTAATCAAAAATGAGAAACAAAAAAAATCCATTATCTATTTATCTCTCTCTGTTACCGGTCTCCTTTTGTCGCACAATCTCACCATCATCGCTTTTACTCCTATAGCCGCCCTTTGGACATTGGTCTTTCTATTTTTGTACTATAAAAAAGGAATTATCAAAAAAATCATCTTGGCGGTGGCTCTGGGAGTTGGCTTATCGGCCTTTTACTTAATCCCAATGATTGCTGAAAAATCATACGTCCATATAGACAGTATGACATCCGGATACTTTAATTATTTAGCTCATTTTGTCTCCCTTAAACAGCTTTTCCTTAACGGACATTGGGGATATGGATCTAGTGAGCTGGGACCCTATGACGACCTCTCATTTCAAATCGGCGTCATCCATTGGCTAATTGTTCTTATATCCCTTGTCCTTGCTTTTATCAAAAAAAAGCGAAACAAAATTGATCGCATAATTGTCGTTTTTCTTAGCATAGTTTTTATCACCGCCATTGCTCTTTGCCACTCCAAGTCAACCTTTATTTGGCAAACCATTACCCCTATGAAATATTTCCAATTCCCCTGGCGTTTTCTAACCATGGCCATACTCTCCTCCTCCATCATCGCCGGTTTCCCTTTAAAAATCATCAAAAACAAGCGCCGAGCTCGTCAGCTTACCGCCCTCCTAATTTTTTTGTTGATTTTCTTTTACTCACGCTTTTTCAGCCCCTCACAATGGCTCAATATCAAAGACCAAGATAAATTTTCCGGAGAAAATTGGAAAAATCAACAAACAATGAGTATCTTTGACTATTTACCCATTTTTGCCTCAGCCCCACCGGCTTCCCCCGCCCCCCAGGAGCCGCAAATTATCCATGGCCAAGCAAATATAATCAATTTCCAAAAAGGCACTAATTGGCAAAAGGGGGAAGTAGATGTTTCTCAACCGGCCACCATCCAGCTTCCGTTATTTTTCTATCCCGGATTCAAACTCTGGCTCAACCAAAAAGAAACTGACTTCAGTTACCAAAACCAGCTGGGATTAATAACTTTCAACCTCCCATCAGGTCGTCACCAATTTCTAGTCAAACTAACGTCTACCCTCGACCGAAAAATAGGGGATACAATTAGCCTGATAAGCATACTCGTTCTCATTTATCTTTTCTATGCCATCAAAAAAGAAAAAAAATAAAATTAACCTGACCGTCATCTTTATAATCGCACTCTTACTTTGCGCCATCTTCAACAGACAAGGTTTTAACCTCGACTATTTTAGACAATTTGAACAATGCTTTTCCGATGGCCAAATCCCCTGCCGTTGGTCAACCGAACTGAACCATAACCATTTAAACTTCGTTCCTCCATTTTCTTATTACTTGACCAGTTTTTTTACTCTTTTCCATCTTAGTCCCTCCATTATCTATTTCATCCTCAAAATAGTCGCCTTATCCTCCGCCACCATAATAATATTTCACCTAACCCAATCCCCGATTTTATCTGCCACCATCCCGCTTATCAATATTATCGCTTCTCCAAACCCCCTTACCTTCACCTTATTTTTAACTATCCTTTATCTTCAAAACCAACCTTCTCCACCACTTCTTTCTTTGGTCCTCTCTGTCTCTTTCCTCCTTCTGTCCGCCCCCATCCCCATAGCCCTGGCCCTTTTGATCCTAGCCATCACATTCCAACCAAATAAATTTTCCCAACCGCTTCACCCCTATCTCCTCTCGCTCGGACTAACTGCATTCTTTATCATCCCTGCCACTTTTCAATCAAAAATTTCTCTCCACAAAGACAT
>CAYQNE010000065.1:0-4036 GCA_964418875.1 uncultured Gammaproteobacteria bacterium
ATTAAGATTGTCGAACAAACAATTGGATTTACTGTTCAGATTGGTGCGATGGCACATGTTTACAGCTTCGGAGAAACAAACAGATAAAGCAATTAGGCGATTGATCAGAAATGTGACGGTGGAATATATAGGAGAAATGATTGCTATGAGGCGAGCTGATAGGGTGGGAAGCGGAGCTAGAGAAAGCAGTTGGAGGTGGGAATTGTTTAAAAAGCGAATTGTGGAGGTGCAAAAGCAACCTTTTTCGATAAAGGATTTGAAGGTAAACGGGAAGGATGTGATGAAGGTGTTGAAAATAAGACCGGGACGAAAGGTGGGTAAGGTGTTGGAATCGTTGTTTGCTGAGGTAGAGGAGGATGTGAAGTTGAATAAAAGGGAGATCTTACTGAAAAAACTGGAACAAATTAGCTCTCTTTCTTCTTGAGAAATAAGAGGATGGGGACGGCGACGGCGAAGGAAGAGTAGGTACCCAGAACAGCTCCAACGAGAAGAGCAATGGCAAACCAGCGAGTGGTGTCACCACCGAGAATGGCCAAAGATAAAAGCATGAAGATGATGGTCATGGAATTGTTGACAGATCGGACTAAAGTTTCACTAACGGCTTGATTAGCCAAGTCTACCCATTTGGTTTTGAAGTTTTTGAAACGGAGCTCACGGATGCGATCAAAGGTAACCACGGTGTCGTGAACTGAAGCGGATAAGGTGGTCAGAACAGCGGTAACGAAAAGAGTGTCCAATTCAGCCCCAAAGAAATGCCCTAAAAGAGAAAAGCTACCAATTAGGATGAAGGTGTCATGAAGCATGGCCAAAACGGCACTAATGCCAAAAGCCTGGTCTTTAAAACGACGACCGATAAAGAGAAATAGGGCCAGTGAAGATAGAATAATGGCGGAGATGGTTTTTTTGAGCAACTCTTTGCCCAGGCTAGGGCTTAAGGTCTCAAACCTTTGTTGACTAAAGTCGGCGTCCAGTTGGCGAAATTCTGTATCCAGGTTAATTTTTTGTTGTTGGTCAATGTTTTGAAATTTTAGAGTGTAATGGCCCGAATCGGGAGAGAGGGAAATAAGAGAAATGTTTTGAGAAATAAAAATATCTGATACTTGGTCTGAAGAAGGCTGGGAGGGTAGGCTGATTTCCCAAATGGAGCCACCGGCAAAATCGATTGAAGGATGGAAACCCCATTTAAAAATGGAAAATATGGAGGCGGAAATGCAGATTAACGAGATGGTTAAAAATAATGGTCTTAATTTCATTATATTCATTTTTGTTTGGCCAAAACTCGTAACAAATTTCTGGTGACAAAAACACCGGTAAAAAGGCTGACTAGAATCCCCAGAAGCAAGGTAACAGCAAAACCACGGACTAGACCGGAGTTACTCAGAAAGGTCCAGCCGAAGGGGTTAAAGAGGATGAGAGCGGTAATGATGGTGCAAGTGTTGGCGTCTTTGATAGAATCCCAAGCCCGGCCGAAACCTAATTCCATGGCTACTTGCCATTCCTTACCGTTTCTGAGCTCTTCCTTCATGCGCTCAAAGATAAGAATATTGCTGTCAACGGCCATACCAACGGATAATATAAAACCGACTACTCCGGGAAAAGTTAGGGTGACCGGAATTAAACGATAAAGGGATAAAGTGATAAGTCCATAGACAATTAATCCTAAATTAGCAATAAAACCCAGCTTACCATAATTACCGATCATAAAAAGACAAACCAGAAAAAGACCAACCAGCCCGGCCTTGATACCTTTGTTGATGGCTTGTTGGCCCAGAGTGGCACCAAGATGTTGTTGCTGAATCAGATCAATGGAGAGGGGTAAGGCTCCGGCATTGAGCTGGGCCGATAAGGATTTGGCTGACTGACTATCAAAGTCCCCGCTGATAACGGCTCGACCATCACTGATAACCGATTGAACAATGGGAAAAGTGATGGGATAGTCATCAAGAAAAATAGCGATGCGCTGGTCTAAAAATTGTTGAGTGGCCTTTTCGAATAAAAGGGTGCCTTCTTGATTAAATTCCAATAGAACTTCCGGTTGAGAGGTGTTAGGGTTGACCTGAACACCGGAACGGGATAAGTGAGAACCGCTGATATTGGTATCCAATGAAAAGACATCGGCAAAAGTGGCGGTAGAGGTGGCCTCGGGAGAAAGGGAAGATTCGCCCATAAATTTAAGTTGGGCGGTTTGACCGATAAGGCCAACGGCTCGTCCGAGATCGTCAATGCCGGGGATTTCAACAATAAGACGATGGGAGTCGGCCTGAGATGAGGTCTGAACATTGGCTTCGGAAAGACCAAAGAGATTGACTCTTTTTTCAATGTTAGATTTGAGCGCTTCCAGGGCCGGAGATAAGTTTTGAGAATCAATGGAAGTGGTGTCAATTTGATAGGCCAAAGAAACACCACCGGCCAAATCCAGACCATATTTTAAAGGGGGAGAGTGGTAAGACCAAGGAAGAGTAACCCAGTCGGGAATGTTTACAACCAGACAAGATAAGACCAGCAGCAGAATAATTAAAATATTTTTTTTGGTTTTGGTGGAGTTGTGGTTCATTTTGACTGATGTCGATTTTTTTTATCAATCAGCAAAAGCTGACGAGGATGACCGGAGAAAGAGTAAGTAATAGAAGGTTTTTCATGATTGATCTCAACTTGAGCCAAATCACCTTCTTTAAGATTAAAACTTTTGCCGATTTTTGAAGGAATGGTGATGGCCAGACTGTTACCCGTTTTTATAATCTTTCTCAGTTTGCTTTTAGGCATTGGCCATGTCTTTGGGGCTGCCGATAATAATCAGGGGACAATTCAAGAAAAAATTGACAATGAAGGGATCTTTTTTCAGTTTTCTCAATTGCAATTCTTTTTTATCCATAACCATGTAGTTTATCTCACGATGGCGAATTTCTTCTTCTTCTTTGATATATTTTTCTATTTTTTGGGGGGAAATACGACCGACAATAATTAAGTCAATCTGGTCAGTCAGACTGGTTTTGTTGGTAGCAAAATTGTGGCTATAAGCCAGCATTTTTACTCCAGACTCAACATTTTTGGGAGAAGAAAGAGATAGGGCCAGACCGGAGATTTTGTTGGCCAAAGTAAGAAGTTGGGGAAAAAGTGAGGATTGTTGGTTGGCCCAATAATAAAGACGGTTACCGCGTCTTTCGGATTTGATTAGTTTGGCGGTTTTTAGGTTTTGCAGTTCCCGCCTGACCGAATTAATCTCCTCCTCGATCAGGCGAACTAACTGCCTGACATAAAAAATGTCATTGGGGGTATAGAAAAAAACTTTGATCAGTTTGCGACGGGTGGAGGAAATGAAAAGATGCGATAGAGAATTTTCAGCTTTCATAATCAATCGGAGTGGCTATCGGTAAAATTTCAATCCAAATTTGACCGGGGACGAAATCTATCAGTTGACCGCTTTTATCTTTAAAAATAGTTCTGGCGGTGCGACTGGCCTTGGTCCAAGTAATGTCAACCTTGTCGCCATTTTGGAAAAGGAAACCATTGCCGCGACCAATGACTTGATAGAGGTTGTGTTTGTGTTCATCAACAGAACGAGTTTCCTTAACGAATTGGACTAGGATGTTTTTAGCGACCAGTGGTTGACCACTGTTGAAATCAATTTGTTTTTCACCGTTATTGTGGCGGACATAGGTATTGTTGGCCTGGTCATATTGCCAAGAGACGGCATATTGTTTGTAGCCCGACCAAAAATCGAAGGAAATATTGGGAGTGGAGGGGGCAGAATTAGGCTGATCTTCTTGGTCAAAAGACCAGGAAGAGAAGTTTTTGTCCCAAGATTTTTTACTGGCTTCGGTTATGTTGGTAAGACTGCGATCGGCGGCGATTTCCCAAAGTTTTTCAGTTGAACAATACATGGAATGTTCTGTGGCTCTCTCCTCTCCCGTTCGAGAGGGTTCGCGGCGACAAACTCGGTAAGAAAGGGAAAATTGGTTTAGGTCCCCCCAGGAACCCTTATTGGTCCAACCATATTGACTAATTTGCTCCAAGGCTTGAGCCCGAATGTCGGTGG
>CAYQNE010000066.1:0-4006 GCA_964418875.1 uncultured Gammaproteobacteria bacterium
CTACCCAACCTTACAACCAAATTCCCTTTTTTACACTCCGGACACTTTTTACCTAATTTTTCCGTCTCCACCTTGACTCGCTCCGCATTTTTCTCCACTTTTTTAACCTTAGCTGCAAAACCTTTCCAAAACTTTTTAATCATTTTCTTCCATTCCAGTTTCCCTGCCGCAATTTTATCCAAATCTTCTTCCATCTCTACCGTAAACGGCAACGATAATATATCGGGAAAATTCTTGGCCAAAAACTTACTACTGGCCGTCCCCAACACCGTCGGCTTAAATTTACCTTCTTCTTTATCTACATATTGCCTCGCCTGTATAGTCGAAATAATTGGTGCATAAGTACTCGGTCGGCCGATTCCTTGACGTTCCAAACACCTCACCAATGAGGCCTCATTATAACGCGGTGGCGGATTGGTTTCCAACTCCTCCGACCAAACTTTTTTGCTTTTCACTTTGTCACCTTTTTCTAACTTCGGCAACAATTGGTCTTCGTATCTCTCTCCACTGATTTTCAGAAAACCATCGAACAACATTATTACCCCTTTCGCTCTAAAAACTCCCGTTCCAGAAGAAAAATCAATTACCGTTTTTTCCATCTCCGCTGCCGCCGCTTGGGTTGCTACCGCCCTTTTCCATATCATTTCATACAACTTTAACTCCCGTCCACTTATCTTCTTTGATACATTCGTCGCTACCCCCGTTGGCCTAATTGCCTCATGTGCTTCTTGGGCATTTTTTGATCTGTTTTTATAAACCCGCGCTTTTTCTACCACATATTTTTTCCCATATTCATTTTCAATAAATTTGGCAAAACTGCTCATTGCCTTAACGGACAAATAATAGGAATCGGTTCGGTGATAAGTGATCAATCCTTTCTCGTACAATTTTTGAGCCACACTCATCGTCTGTCTTCCCGACCAACCCATTCGACCGGCCGCCGCTTGCTGCAATTTCGAAGTGGTAAAAGCCGGCGGTGGCGTTCTCTTGCTAGCCCTGGCCGTCACCTTTTCTACTGTAAACTCTTTGTCTAATCCTGCCAAAAACTTATCTACTACCACTTTCTTGTCAAAAATGGACTTGGAATAAGAATAATTACCATCAAACAATTCGATTTTCTTGCTTTGTATAAATGTCTTTCCTGCCACTCGCACCAATTCAGCTCCAAAAACTTCTTTCTCTTTCTCCAAATTAGCAAAAACCTTAAAAAACTTTTCTTTTTTGAATTTTTCTATTTCTTTTTCTCTCTCGCAAACCAACCTAACCGCCACTGACTGCACCCTTCCCGCCGACAATCCCCGCCTGACTTTTTTCCACAAAACCGGTGATAAACTATAACCGACCAACCTATCCAACACCCGCCTGCCCTGTTGTGCCGCCACCAAAGTCATATCGATTTTTCCCGCTTTTTTCATCGCTTCCTCTATGGCCTCTTTGGTAATTTCATGAAAAACGATTCTTTTAAACTTCTTCGCCGGAATTTTTTTATTGGAATCTCGTAGTATCCATCGGGTATGCCAAGCAATCGCCTCCCCCTCCCTATCCATATCTGTCGCCAGATAAACATCTTCAGCTTGCTTAATTGCCTGTTTTAACTCTCTTATTACCTTTGCCTTAGTCTTATCGACCACATAATCAACCTTGACTTCTCCGGTCAAATCCACTCCCATCTTACTCTTAGGTAAATCCCGTAAATGTCCCACTGTCGCCACCACCTTATATCCCCCACCCTTTCTCGCTGAACCCAAAAAACGCCCGATTGTCTTGGCCTTAGTCGGCGACTCTACTATCAAAAGCTTAATCATATCTGCCATTGTTTACTATCCTATCATCCCTGTCAACCCCCCCCACCCCTCCTAATCCCAATCTTTTTCATACCTGGGCACCACCGTTTCCGGCTCATCAAACCACTCTTTCAATATATCTCCCACTATCGGCGCCGCTATATCACTACCTTCTCCCCCTCTCTCCACCAGCACTGTTATCGAAATTTCCGGATTATCCACCGGCCCAAAAGCTGTCAACCAAGCATGGGTATCTCCACTACCATCACCCACTTCGGCCGTCCCCGTTTTACAGGCCAATTCCGCTTTAAAGTTAAACAATGGCCAAGCCGTCCCCCCCGTTTTACAGGCCTGTTTCATCCCTTCAGTCACCGCCACCAAGCTTCCTGTCTCAATTTTCAAGTCCACACAATCCGACTCTTTCTCCTCCACCAGGCTCATTTGACATCTTTTACCTCCACTGGCTATCACATTAGTCATTTGATTTACCTGTAACGGAGTTACATTCAAATCCCCCTGACCAATCGACAAATGGTAAGTATTACCCAAATACCACTTTTCTCCCTTAATTCTTATTTTCCATTCCTCATCCGGCACCACTCCCGCTAGTTCTCCGGTTAACTCTACTCCGGTTTCTTCTCCATAACCAAAATTCTTCGACCATTTATTAATCTTATCTACCCCCAAACCTTCCCCCACTCGATAAAAATAAATATCATTAGATCTTTTCAAACCCTTAATCACATTCACCATCCCCTCAGTTCCTCCTCCCCTATTCCACAACCAATTAGTGTACCTATATTCTCCCACTTTTATCACTCCGGTATCCTCTATCTCCGTTTCCACCCCCACCACCCCTTCCTCCAACCCCGCCGTAGCCATCACCAATTTGAAAACCGAACCAGGCTGAAACAAAGACCCTATGGCCCTGTTTATCAAAGGTCTATTGTCAACGTCACTCAAATAGGACTCAATCGCCTCGTCATTACGATCATAAGAAAAAGCGTTGGCGTCAAAAGATGGCGTCGATACCAACACCAGTATCTTGCCGCTTTTCGGTCGGCTCATTATCACCACCACCTTTTTTCCATATTCAGACACCATCCGATAAACCTTTTCCTGCCAATAAGCATCTATACTCAATTTCAAATCTTCTCCCATCTCCGGCTCTAATCGACCCAACTCTCTCACGTAGTCACCTTTGGCATCCACCTCGATCAGCCGCTCACCATTACTCCCTCTCAATCGACAATCCATCACGCTTTCCACCCCCATTTTACCCACCACATCCTCCATCCTCAGGCTCATCTCACACCAATCATTTTTGATTTCATCCGCATCCACCTCTCCCACCCATCCACTCAACATCGACAGGGCTTCACCGTAGGGATAATGTCTTTTCAACTCATAAGCCAAATCCTTCCCCTCAAACTTAAAACCGTCAAAATCCCCCACCCCCTCATATAATTTCCCTCCACCTTCTTCTATCTTAAAATAATTATAAACACTCTTGGCCACCACCCTGTCTTTGCTGTCATAAATTACCCCCCTAGCCGCCGGAATTACACTGGTCACAATTTTATTGTCCCGAGCCCTCATTTTAAAATACTGATGTTTGATCACCGACAATCTGAAAACCACCGTCAACAGCAATCCGAAACTTATCAACAACCCCAAACGCAAAACCCAATACCTCACGAATCGTACCCCGATACCAAATTAACCGTCTTCAACAATGCCTTATTATTGATCAGTTCCCCAGCTCCCTTAACCACACACAAACCACAGTCATCCACCACTCTGGCGTTAACCTTTATCTCTTTTTCAATCAAACCAGCCAATCCACTCAATTTTGACCCTCTTCCCACCATAATTATTCCTCTTTTCAACACATCCTCCATCAATTCCGGCGCCGTCTCATCTAAAACCCAACTCACCGTACTTACAATTTTATTAGCCAACATCAATATAGCCTCACTTACCTCATCTTCCACCAAATTAATACTCCGCGGTAAGCCCGTTTCCAAATCCCTGCCTCTAACCAAAAATGGCTTTTTCTTCTTTCCTTCACCCCCCAAACTACCTACTTCTATTTTTACTCTTTCGGCACTCAAACAACCAATCAACATGCCATGTTTCATCTTGACATAATTAATAATTGCCTGATCAAAATCGTTTCCTCCCACCCCCACGCTCTTACCCAACACCACTCCTCCCATCGA
>CAYQNE010000067.1:0-3996 GCA_964418875.1 uncultured Gammaproteobacteria bacterium
TATGTTATAGTCTATATTAGTCTTTGCCGATCCCCGTGTCAATTTTTCATTCTGTTTGTTCAGGTTTTTAAAACCTGATCCCCGAAGGGATATATTCTTTAAAAGGTTTAATAATTTTTTTTGCTGAAATCCGCATATAGAAAAGCGCTTTGGTTGTTTGCATCGCAAGGGTACAACCCGAAGGGCCACGAAATATTTTTTGGAGGCAGTATTCAAAAAAATATTTTTTTATGCCTTGTCTATGCAAATGGGCAGATCGCTATAAAAGCGGGGTTTTCAGGAAAAAGAGAATCCGCCCGAGGTTTTAGCCGGGCTTTCCTCGTAAACTCGTGTTCGACAGCTGTAGGTATACAAAAACTTAAGAACAGTGCCATGATTTCAGTCCGAAAAACACTTGTTTTGCGGACATGGTGGCTCACTGCTAAAAGGATGTGGTAAACGAGCCAATTTTAGTCTATAAACAGGTCTACATATCAAATTGCATAAACAAAGTAAATATCCTGGCCCAGACCCCAGTGCTGACGCACAAATTAATTTTCAAAGGTGTCGGCATGTTTTTTTGAATCATTTTTTTTTGAGCTGGCAGGTTTTCCTCTGGTAGGGTTAATTTTCAAAGGCTGGAACTGCTCCAATCTCCTCCAGTTCAATTGCTTATGAATAGTTTACCATTCCCGGCGGTTGGGAAAAATTACTTCCAATTTTTTAAAGCGGTCGCTGTCACAACAGTCGGAGCTGAAAAGGGCCTGCAAGAAGCTTTTTCAGCAACGTATAGTCTAACCAGGGATTGGCAATGGTCTCACGGATGAAACGGACTAAACCACGCACGCCAGTATCTTTTACAATTTTTGCCAGTCGTTCTGAATATCGTGCTAAAATGTTAAATAAATGGGCCAGGCGCATCAAATAGTGGCATCCCTTCATGGCATTCCAGTTATATGAAAAACAGTGCTCGTACTGATATCCATTGTTTCTCGACAAGGATGCCTGTCTCAATGCACCATCGTGAGCGGGCGCCCAGATTACATCTCTCGTGAAGATTCCGCCGGATCAAGGGCTTACTGGATAACCACACGTGCCGGCTTTTTTTTTCAATCTGTTTACAGTTTTGGACATCAATTTCCTGCCATTTTTCTTTGCATTCAACAACGTGCAGAATCTGCCCATTTTTTCCATTCGAGCCAAAACGGTAATCGATATCGTTGGCCCACCTGAAAACCTGGTTTCTATTGCCATATTTTTGAGTGTCGCAGTTTTTTCTCTCAAGCCCACACAATGAGTTAAATTCGCTCATTACGCTGGGCAACGAACCATCTTGCAATACGATCATGAATTGCCATTTGTTTTTACGACAAATCTCTGTCACCGGACCTGTGGCGTAAAGGCCATCGACCAGCAGCATGATTTTAAGTCCAGGAAATGCCTTTTTCAAGCGTGAGGCCAATCGGTAAAAGGCCTTCGTTTCACAGTCCTGTTTGTTGTTGCCGGTATCCCCCTGGGTATAGCTTAAAATTTCACTCATCAAGGGGATGGTCATTCCATTTTGAAATGCCAGATTGGCTTCCAGAACATAAACATGATATTGGCTTTGTACTCCATCCTCTTTTTTGATATTTCGTTCCAGGCACTCTTCATCCCAGAGCCAGTTTCGCTTGAATTTGCCAGTGCCATCAATAGCAATCGGATAACAGTTATCGATCAAGTATCGTTTGAACTTCTTTTTTCGAATCATTTGTTTGATCAATTCCAGATGGAGGGTTTCAATTTGATTCACATCAATATTCGACAACAGACGCTTTAATGTATCATGATGGGGTATGCTTTCAATCTCTGGAAACAAAAACGTCAGGTTCTTCCAGAACATCGGTCGAGTCATCTCCCGGTTGGCTTCTCGGCCAGAACTCATCTGAAAAACAAATGTCAGTATCCCATAGATCATCAGTGATGATAATTTGTGCTTTGTCTTTTTCGGATTTCTTGGATCTTCAATTTTAGACAATTGCCGGAGCAGTACCGGCAACTTGGCCCGAAAAATCCTGATTTTTTCTGCAACCGCATTATTACGGGTCAAGCTCTCCTGTTCAACGCTCTCATATCCACACTTATGATTTGAGATTGTTGAATGTGAGTGAGCATGCAATCCCTTGGCCTTTTCATCCTGACGTAATTCTTTCTGAACTTTTTTATACTGTTTTCTTTGTTTCTTGATCTGCTCTCGTTTGGGTCTGTGGTTGGTTTTGCTCATCCGGAAACCCTCCCAAACGTGTTTTGTGATAGAATTTGTTGAAAATTATCCACAAGCGGATACACAAAGATTTTTTTCGGCGTTGTTTTATAGTTTTTGCCCTGTCGAGAAAGGCCCATTCCGCTAGTCATGCCAAGATATTTAAAATTGGCCGCCTGGTAGCATGTCCCTGCAAAATATTGCGGGTCTACAAAAGTCTCCAACAAAACCGGTCGATAGCTCCATCGCTGCTGCCAATCCTGGGCCAAAGCCTTGACAACTTTGCCCAGAACATGGCTTGCCAGGTACCTGACCTTGATCCATGAAAATATTAAAAACCGACTGTTAGGCTTGCAGAATAAAATAATTCCCCATTTAATACTCCTCGTAACAGGGAATATCCAGAGCCCATTTTTCAATACCAGGTATTCGGTCCAAAAGGGTTTCCAGTTTGTCCATGGCCTTTTTAGTCAAGGTAACGCCCTTTTCATAAATACCAGCAATCAATTTTACAACAGGCGAATTACCATTCCAACTCATCGTCCTACATAATCCAAGAACCTTCTCAACACTGTCAAGAATTTGTCCGTTCCAATGTTTTTCTAAAACGCCCCAAACTCTCTCTACTGGATTGTATTTACTGTGATATGGCGGATAGTAAACGAGGCTAATATTTACAGATTCGTTTGCCCCAAAATCGACCAATCGGTTTATAAACTGAGTTCTGCGACTGCTGTTTTCAGGGCCATTATCAGCATTAATGACAATCGTATGGGGGTTAATTCGTTGTTTTATTGAAGGCCAAAGGTCTTCTAAGGAATCAACCATAAAATCTGCAGTCACATTACTTTCAGAAAAATACATATAGTTTTCATCAAATTCGGGTAAATAGATCCCAAAGAGTTTTAGCACAGAATCCGGGGCAAAATCATGATCAGCTGCTTGAGTCATACAACGGTTATACCCGCCTCTGGCGAAGGGACCAATATTAATACTGGCTTTTGTATCAATCGATAGGCGGATTACACCATCGGTTTCATCGGATACCCGATTAGTATAATGAAGATATTCAAATATAGCGTCTGTCTCAGCTATTTTTTTTTAGGTTTACATTTTGTAACTTTTTTTAATTTAAAACCTAATTGATTTAATTTATTTGATATCGTTCTTATTGTTGGTAATTCTTCAGGAGAACAATTCATTTTTTCCATCAACCTACGGTGTACTTCTTTCGCTGTTATGGGCGAATAAAGGCTCGTAGTATGAAAAGTTGGATCTGTTTGGCTGATTGGATCGACAATCTTTTTGATATCTTCAAGTAAATTTGGATAATGTTCTTCACTGCATTTTCGACCACGATCAGAAAAATTATCGATACATGTAATTCCGGTTTTAAACTCTTTCGTGCCTTTATGAATTGTTTTCCGATCCCATCCAAGTTCCTTTTCGGCTTTTAGTTGCCCTCCATATCCTAAAAGGGAAACTACACGAGCCATAAATTGTCGACGTTCATGGCCTTTTAATTTTTCTCTTGTTTCATTTAAAAAAATTTTAACTGCCAGGGATAAATTTTCAAGATTAGGTAAATCGCTAATATGATTATTCTGATCAGACATGGTTTCTCTCTTTTTATTTAAGTTTCCATGTTGACCATAAATCATACTGCTCGACTTGTCTATCGATTTTTAAATTTTTGAGGAATTATTTGTTTCTGGTAGCCTAAGTTTACAAGAATATTATGAAGACTTTGATACATGGCCAATTCCCGATTTTTC
>CAYQNE010000068.1:0-3955 GCA_964418875.1 uncultured Gammaproteobacteria bacterium
AACCAGCATACTGACAATTTTTTTACCATTTGCCAAAACATGTTAACAGCCATTGACAAAAACCAACCCCAAAAATTTTTACAAAATGAAATTGATTTAATCAAAACTCTGGGTTTCGGTCTACCCCAACCAATCATCACCCACTTCCAACAAAAAAATTTTCCTCAAACCCAAAAACACATCCAGCGATTTTTCGAATCCATCATCGAAAAACCACTTCAATCACCCAAACTCTTCAGTTAAAATCCGCCCGATTTACACCCGGTCCAAGTGTACCTTTCCTTCTTCCGATGCTAAAATACCAACAGTTAAAATAAACAAAAACTTCGCCTATTACACAAGTTTTTGTAGTTATCTATGCGTTACTTCACCCATACGCTAGTTGTGCAAAATCGAAAAACATTTATTATTATTTTATAATTAAGAAAATCTTATGGCAGTACAAATAACCTACTTCGTTCATGGCACCACCACCGATAACCAAAAGGAAATCTCTTCAGGCTGGTCTGATGTTGAGCTTTCTGATTTAGGCGTCAAACAATCTATTGAGCTCAAAGACCAGATTAAAGACAAAAAGTTCGACGTTGTTTTTTGTTCCGATCTCAAACGAGCAGTCAATTCCGCCAAACTTACTTTCGAAGGTAAGGTAGAAATCGTTCAAGATCCCCGGCTTCGAGAATGTAACTATGGCAAACATAATGCTGGCCTTTCCAGTGTTGTCGAGCCTCTCCAAGAAAAAAACATCGTCGAAAGATTTCCTCAGGGCGAAAGTTATGAAGATGTTAAAAAAAGAATTCAAGATTTTCTTAATTTTCTTAAGGAAAAATATGATGGTAAACATGTTGCCATTGTCGCCCACAAAGCGCCTCAGCTAGCCCTCGAAGTCCTTTTGAAAGGGAAAACTTGGCGGCAAGCCTTTGCTGACGATTGGCGAAAAAAGAAAGCATGGCAACCTGGCTGGGACTTTACTTTGGAGTAAATGTTTTTCGACTCAAGGGGACGTTGCACTTTCGCACAACACAGTATGGACAGTTCACTACATTGCATTTGTTCTCCCAAATCACTTGACTGTTGTAGAATACAATTGTAACAGTCGGTGTGACTCAAGCCCCGCTACTGCTGGGGTCGCCCATACTGAAACGTTGTCGAAAATACATTTTTAATTTTAGGATTTTTTGCTGGGCTTTTTATTAAGAAATAAAAACATTTTAGGGAAACAAAAATAAGAAAGAAATTTTAATTTTTGCCATTCTTGGAAGAGGAATAAGCGGCATTTCAACCGTTTTATCCCTCCACAAGTAAAAATTATTTATAAACCTAACAATATGGAAAAAACATCAGAAACTTTTGAATCCAGTCTAACCACTTTTAACGAAAACCTCATAACTCTTGCAAACAACAAAAAAGAGGTCTCAAACAAACCACTAAGTAGGATTGCAAGAGTTTTTAATCGCTCCGTAGCAGAGAGAAATTACAAGAGTGATGAAGTTGGGAACAGGGGAAAGTTTGTAAAAAATAGTTCTTGTATCGATATTTATAGAAGTGAAGGCACTCTTATTAAATTAACAAGAGACGGTCGTGAACTAGGTATAAGATCAATGCTTGTTGCTCGCTCACCAAAAGCTGTAAAAGAAATTGACAAACACTTCGAGACTTTCAGGAAAAGAGATAAATCAAAAGAGCGCGACCTATTTATTCCGACAAGAATAGGAGCGATTGTTACCGTTTTATACGGTGCCCTTCATCCTTTTCCAGATGCAAATGGAAGAACCGCTATTGCTTTAAGTGGATATGCCATTGGAGCAAATCATGCACTAAAAGGAAAAAATGTGGGGTTAGACCTTGAAAAACTTGAAGCTAACTCAAGCCACTCTACATATATGACTCTTTGTGGAATAGCGTTTTCACCTAGCCCTTATAGTATTGGCGAATTGTTTGGTAGATGTCAAAAAGGCAAACAGGTTGTTGACATAGTGGAAGAACTCGGAAGTGGACAAAAAAGGGATGAATACTTAAAGGGTTTTTTGAAAAATGTTGAAAGGTGTATCAATAGCGTTAATTGGGAAACGGGCGAGATTGAACTAAGTGAAACTGTTTTCCCCTCAAAATATTGGTTCGAACTAGGATTAAAGGAGCTACAAGAAATTTTACTAGATTCACTTTCCGTTAAATAGCAATGAAAAGGAATTTTGATTAAAAAAATCCGCCCGACTTACACCCGGTCCAAATGTACCTTTCCTTCTTCCGATGCTAAAATACCAACAGTTAAAATAAGCAAAAACTTCGCCCATTACACAAGTTTTTGTAGTTATCTATGCGTTACTTCGCCCATACGCTAGTTATGTCAACAGAATCACTTAAAAAATTATTGTCATTAAGCCCCAAAGCATTCTTTCGACCATTAGTATTACTTCACGGTACCAGCAAGGATAATCTACACAAAATTTTTACCGAAGGGTTGCAGTCCTATGACGGTTACTCAATCGTAACGCTTAATTCTAATGTCGCCTATTCACTTTATGCCAAACAAGAGATGGCATATGGAGCTAGCGGCAAAAGAGAAGACTCCAAAGGGATTTTATTAGTTTTACTACCCACCTTATATCCCGGCCCTGGTCATAATGCTGAGGTGTTTCTGGATGAAGAAAATAAAAATATTAATGGGCATATGCCCATGTGGATCAAAGGTAATCTGGGGTTCTATTTGTCGAAAAATTATGAATGTAACCCCAAAAAGCAAATTAGTATTAACCCCAAAAGTATAATTGCCGGATTAAGCATATCAAGGGAACTAGAAAATGGTTTTAAGGAAATAAAGAAAACAGTTGAAGATGGGAAAATTAATACACAAAAATGGAACAAATATTTTTTTGATTACTTTTCTATTAAGCCAAAGGAGCTGTTTCAGCCAAAGCTTTGTCGAAAAATAGCAACTGGCTTAGTTGAGGCAACAATTGTAAGTCAAATAGTAGAAGTTGTCAGAAGAGCGACTTTAAGTTTGGCTCTGCATCAGGGCTGGAGTATTAGAGGAACCAGTTTGGGTTCTGATAGAACTAAAAAGAAATCGAAAGAAGGTATTTCTGTCTACTTTTCCGTTGAATATAAAAAGGGGCTATCCAATATTACTTTGCCGACTATAGAAAAAGTAAAGAAGCAAGTTTCAACACTTGAACAATTAACCCGGAATAGAGAAAACCCTGCCTTAGAGTACTCAATTTTGTCTTTCAAAGAATTAAGGAAATTTTTGTCTGGAGATTAAGAATTTTCAACTCAAAAATCCACCCTCAGCGATTCTTCCAGTCCATCATCGAAAAACCCCTTCAATCACCCAAACTTTTCAACTAAAACTTCGTCAAATATCTAACTTTGGTATAATCCCGTGAAGTATTTAAATCCACCATCTATTCTTAAACTAAAAAAGTATAAAAATAATGAAAGAAACCCCAACCAAAATCTCCGACCTCTCACTTGCACAACAAATGATCATCACTCACGGCATCATTCAATCAGCCCTTGCGACGAAACTAACCAATTGACAAATACGTCAGCTGCTGATCGAACTAGCTAATTCCGAAACCAACCTTCTTGCCCGTTCTGTCAGTGACGAAACTAACCAATTGAGGAGAGATATTGGAGAAGCGATCACACCAAAAGACTAAAAAACACCGTTTGACAGAGATAATTTACCGTGATACCCTTCACTATTGTCTTGGGGAAATTGGCACCTCATTAAAAGACAAATAAGTGAGCAAGTTTATTGGAAATCATTACTTGCTAAATAGGGTGGAACCGCGCGATTCAAACTAAGAATCTCGTCCCTAAGAATTATAGTTTATAATTTTTTAGGAGACGAAAATGCAAAAACAAGACAACAACAAAGTCACCAAGCTAGTATCCCTATGTAAACGCCGCGGTATCGTTTTTCAAAATTCAGAAATTTACGGCGGTATTGCTG
>CAYQNE010000069.1:0-3954 GCA_964418875.1 uncultured Gammaproteobacteria bacterium
TTGGTTCCTCATCGCCACCGCCATATCGTCTTCCTTATCTTTTGTCTTTTTAGCTACACTGGCATCCACCTTAGCCGCCGGCATCATTTTTTTGGCGCTCAAAAATTGCATCAACCCCGATCCTACCAACAACAGCAACGGCAACAAAAAGGACCAGCTCACTCCTCCGGCAAACACATCCGCCGGACTTTTAACCAAATCGGTTCCCAAAAAAGTTGAATCAAACTCGAAACCCTCACTTATCTTAAAACTATCAATCAAGTGGCTATTTATCTTTTCTAAATTACCATTTCCCGAAGCATAATCCGTTACCATTCTGAAAGCGGAAAAAAAGATCAACAATACCGCTATCTGTAAAATTTGGGGCAAACAACCGGACATTGGATTTACTCCCTCGTTTTTATAAAAATCCATCTGGGCTTTAGCCAATTTCTCTTTGTTAGATCCGTATTTCTTTTTTAACTTATTCAATTTCGGTTGCAACTTCCTCATTCTGTCCGCCGACTTCAAACTGGGCAACACCAACGGCATTAACCCCAACCGAATCAGTATTGTCACCAACACCACCGCCCAACCCAAATCTCCCAACCAGTAATATAGACCAAACAATATGTTTACAAACGGCGCCACCAGTATATTCATGGATTCTATTTTAGCAAATCCACCCCACCCTTACTCCACCTATTACACCTCGCCACCCTCTTAACTCCCCACCACAACCCTCTAATCACTCCATACTTCTCCACCGCCTCTCTGGTATATTCCGAACAACTCGGTACAAATCGACAGTATTCTCCCCTCGATAAATGTTTTTTATAAAACCTCAACATCCCCACCACCAATCTCTTCATCGTTATTTCTTTTTTATTTTCCCTCAACACTTGGTACTTAATAATTCAATAATTTAATATCGATTCTGTCGGTATTTGCCTTTTTCACAGCGACGCTGAACCTGCATCGCAGATTCATTGAGCCAGAAAAACGGTAATACCGAAAAAGAATTGGCGCATTCCCTCTCATTTTTTTTCCATCAATCCTTTTCTTATTAACACCCCTTCCACTTCATCCTTAATATCCTTCCATTTCCACTCTAAAATGGATCTCCTTATCAAAAAACTCAACCTCACCCCTGGTTTTATTTTTTCTAAATTCAACCTGATCACCTCCGACAATACTCTTCTAATCCTGTTCCTCTCCACCGCTTTTTTTGAAATCCTTTTTGACACCACAAACAAAAACCTTTTCTCTTTGTCTTTTTTATCCAACATCAACAAACCAAAAATAGGGGACTGATATATCATTTCCCCTCCTCGTAACTCACTTATTTCTTTTCTGGCTGAAACTCGATTCTTTTTCTTTAACACACCTAATTGTAAATTGAAAATTCGTAAATTGGAAATTCAAACTAAACCGTTAATCGTTTTCTACCTTTGGCTTTTCTTCTTTTCAACACATTCCGACCGGTAGCCGTTGCCATCCTTTTTAAAAAACCATGAACTCTAACTCTTTTTTTCTTTTTGGGTTGATATGTCCTTTTTGGCATAGCACTATTTTACCAGTCTTACTTGAAAATTGCGAAACAAAGTGGAGTCCGCCTCTGGCGGAAAAAATTCTAAATTAATTTGATATCTTTCTTTTTGCTCCCAAATTGTCTAATATAAATGTGGATAACCTATTCTGCCCCCTGATTACCCGCCCCGGTTTTCTGCCTATTTTGCCCCAATAGTTACTATTAATAATATCAAGTCTTTGACCAAAATAATTCAATGATCACCAATTTAGACCGTCTCTGGAAAAACACCCAAGAAGAGCTCCGTGTCATCATGGCTCCGGCCGTCTTTCAAACTTTTGTCGCCAAAACTCAGTTAATCACCCTCAAAAATAACCTGGCCACCATCGCCTGTCCCAACTCGTACTTAGTTGACATCAACCACAAACGCTACCTCCAACTTTTCCGAGATGCCCTCGACAATCAAACCAAAACCAAAAACAAGCTCCAATTTATTCTTCAACCCCCTCTTTCTCCTTCTTCCGATTCCGCCAAAAACTCTTCTCCTCTTTTTTCCTTCACTCCTCCCACTGCCTCCAACACCCCCAACCTTCATCCTCAATACACCTTCGACAACTTTATCGTCGGTAACTCCAATAACTACGCCTACGCCGCCGCCCAAGGCATCGTCAAAAACCCTGGACTTACTCATAATCCTTTCTTTATCTGGGGTGGAGTCGGCATCGGTAAAACCCACTTAATGCAAGCCATTGGCCATCAAATAATCAAGGATAATCCCCAATTTAAGATTAGATATTTCCCCGCCGAAACTTTCGGCAACGAACTCATCTCAGCCCTAAAATCCAAAAAGATGAATCAATTCAAAAAGAAATACCGCCAACTCGACTGTATCCTGGTTGATGATGTTCAGTTTCTGGCCGGCAAGGAATACACCCAAGAAGAATTTTTTCACACTTTCAACGCTCTCCATATGGCCGGCAAACAAGTTATTCTCACTTCTGATAGAAAACCCAACGACATCAACAAATTGGAAGATCGCCTCGTTTCCCGCTTTATGGGGGGTCTCACCGTTGATATTCAGCTACCTGATTATGAAATGAGAGTGGCCATCATCAAACAAAAAACCGAAAAAAAGAAAATCGACATCACCCCTTCCGCCATCCAATTCTTATCTGAAAAAATTGAATCCAATATTCGTGACATCGAAGGTCAACTTCAAAAAATCCACATTCAAGCCCTCACTCAAAAAATTAAAACCATCGATCTGTCTTTCGTCCAAAACATCTTGGAACCATCCTCCTCGTTAACTCACCCCGCCTCTGCTACCGTCACCCCCCGTCATCTTGTTTCTGTCTGCGCCAAACACTTCGGCGTCAAAACAGGGGACTTGTGCGGTAAAGGTCGCCAAAAAGAAATTGTCCTGGCCCGCCACATCACCGCTTACCTGCTTCTAACCGAAATTAAACTGCCTTTAAAACAAGTCGGTCAAATTCTTGGCGGTCGCGATCACACCAGTATTATGCACGCCCGTGACAAAATCCACACTCAGTTATCCACAAATCCACCGGTCCGTCAACTTATCAACCAAATAAAGGCAATCCTTTAAAATCACCTTATGTTTATCCACCAACACTCTTACTTATCCACCCGCTTATCCACAATCCCTTCCTTGTTTTTCCCCCGAAACAAACCCCAACCCCAACATACTCTATAAGACAAACATATGACAAAACACCCATCTTTCAATCATCACCCTCTTTTCCACCTCGCAAAAAATACTCTTTCCTTCTCCGTCTTCCGCCATTTCCATCCAATTTCTCACTTATTCACCTCACCTACTAATACTACTGCTATTTCTTATATTCATTTATAATAATAATAGAAACCATGAAACTCTCCCTTCTCCAACAAAATCTCCACCAAGCCCTTACTCACGTATCCCGCTTCGTCTCCCTGAAAAACCAATTGCCTATACTGAACAATGTCTTAATGGCTACCGACAATGGTCGTCTCAAACTATCTGCCACCAATCTGGAAATCGGCATCAACTATTGGATCGGCGCCAAAATAGAAAAGGAAGGTTCCTTTACTGTTCCCGTTAAAGAAATCGCTGAATTCGTTTCTTATCTGTCGTCTCAAACTATTGACCTTTCCCTAAACGATAAATCCCTGCTTCAATTATCCTCCACCAATACTCAATCAACCTTTACCACTACCCCCGCCAAAGACTTCCCTCAACTGGCCAAAATAAACCCCAAGACCACTATCAAACTTGATCTACCCCTTCTGGCCAAAGCTGTTTCTCAAATTGCCTTTTCCGCTGCCACCGACGATTCTCGTCCCGTCCTCACTTCCATTCTTTGTCAATTCAGTCAAAACAATTTACTGCTGGTGGCCACCGATGGTTTTCGTCTGTCTCTAAAAAACATCAAACTGGTCAACCC
>CAYQNE010000070.1:0-3818 GCA_964418875.1 uncultured Gammaproteobacteria bacterium
GGGGGGTGATTTTATTAATTTGCTCCATTTGAGTGTAAAAAGCAAAAGAGGCGGTTAGGCGGGGATTGCATTCCTGAAGATAGACTTGTTTTTGGGAAACAAGAAAATCCAAACCAAAAAAACCTTTATAGTTTTTGGCGGCCAGAATACGACTGAATTGTTGAGTGATTTTTTTGACTTGAATTTTAATATCAGTCGGAGCTTGACAGGGCCACTGACGGCCATTGGTGGCCAGTGGATTTTGACTTAAGTTTTTGATGCCATCGATTTGTCGAGCGGGGGGGCTTTGTACCAATCCCCCATTGGTGAGACAACAGTTGTTGGTGAGAGTGTAAGAATCTTCTAAATAAGGAGAATATTTTACCGGAGTATTTAAGGGTATTTTGGAGGTTATGTCAGTCCATTGTTTTGACAGATGGGAGTTTTTGCCGGCCCAGCCGAATTTGGTTTGAATGACTAAGTGCTTAAATTGTTGTTGGTATTTCTGGTAGGTGTTTTGATTGAAGGCGTCAACGAACTGCGGAATTTGGGGTAGTCGGTTTTTTTGACAGAGGCGAAAAAACTCGATTTTGTTTTCCAGTGGTCGGGCTAGACAAGCTGAGTTGCCGATTTTAATCCAGTGGTGTTTTCGGCAAAGGAAGTCGATTTTGGCTGATGGTTTAAAGAAGACGATAGCCGGTTGACGATTATTTTGTTGACAAATTTTTTTGATGTATTGGTGGGATGAGGGCTGGGCTAAAAGTTGGCCGCTGTTTTTGGTGGATTGAGATCGAATGTGATAGAAATTTTTTAGTTGAGGTAATTTGATATCCAAAAAGGGATTGACCACCAAAAAGAAAAAGTTGTAATTGCTTTGGTTTAATAGTTCAAGTAAATTCATCGGAGAGCGCCGGTTAAAAGAATAAGGGGAAAATTGCCGGCTAGGTTCCGCCTGAGAGCTTTTTTGTATCCGGCTAGGGCCAAGGCGCCTTCGGTGGAGGTGAGAAGATGGTTTTTTTTGAGATAGGCTTGTTGGTTTTCAACCTGTCTGTTTTGAACCACCAGACCGAAGCCCTGACTGTTTTTAATGGCGGTGACGACTTTATTTTTTAGAGGCAGGGATTTGGCTGAGAGAGAGGTAGTTATAGTGTGGTTTTCCTCTTGGAATTTTTGATCAAAAATAGAGGCAATGGGGCAATGGCTGGCCGGTTGAACGGCAAAGATTTTGGCGGTGGGGGGTAGAGAGGAGGAAATACCCAAAAGAGTGGCTCCACTGCCGACAGGAATAAAGATGTCAGTAATTTGAGGAAGCTGTTTTTGGATTTCGAGGCCGATGTGTCGGTAGCCTTTAAGGGCTACCGGGTCGGTTGACTGGCGAAGATTATAACTGTGATTTTTCTTGGCTTGTTTAAAGGCACGGCTGATAGGCCGGGAATCGATGACGATGTTTTTGGTTTTTTGACGGATAAGGGAAAGTTTTTTTGGGTCTATTTTTGGTGACAAGAAAATTGTCAAGTTGATGGAATGTTGTCGACAAAAGTGAATGGCGGAGATGGCGGCGTTACCGGTGGAAGAAATGACGGCTGAGGAGTATTTTTGGGCAATGGCGTTTTTTAGTTGGGTTTGAATGGCTCTGTCTTTGGTGGAACCGGTAATGTTTAGATCTTCTCGTTTGTAATAGATGTTATCGATTTTGACTATAGGAGTATTTGGCATATAATGTAGTATAAGCTATGAAGGATAAGAAAAAAATTGTTTGCCCTGATTGTCAGGCTGAGATGGTGGGACAAGGCAAAAAAGAGGTGGGTGATATTTTAGAGTGTCGGGAGTGTGGTACCGAAGTGGAGATATTGTCTCTGGATCCGCTCAAGTACGAAGAATTGTTTGAAGAGAAGTAAGGCATTTTAGACGGTGGATGGAAAGAGAATCTGATGTGGTAAGGGTGCCGGTTTTTACCAATCTGTTTTGACGACGGCTGTGAATGTAAGAGAGGCTGTTTTTAGTTTTTTTGTAGATAAACATAATGTGTTTACCGTTATTGGTTCGGATGAGATCGCCGATTTGAATATCGGTCCAATTGGTGATGGGGATGGCATTGGGAGGTGAGGTAAGTAAATGAGCCGATAGTCGTCGGGGGTTGGTTTTGTCTCCGGTTCCAATTAAATGAGGTCGGATGGAGGTGTTGTTTACCAGCCGATAAAGGAAGTCTGATAGATGATAGGTCAGGCCGGAACAATCAATACCGATGTGATGTTTTTTTTGGAAGTTGTAAAGCTGTTGTGGGTTTAGTTGGGTCAAGTCGACTTTTTCTCGGGCAGCAATTGTTTGAGTGTATTTCTGGATTTGACGCCAATCACCTTTACCAACTTGGCTGTCGTATTTTTGTCTGGGATTGGTGATGTAGTTGCTGAAATAGGGTATACCTAGATAATGTTTGGTTTCCCGTTGAAGTTTTTGGTTTAATTCAGTCCGATCCATAAGCCGAAAATTGCTAGTATGATGCCGGTCAGCCAGGCGCGGAAAACTATTTTTGGTTCTTCCCAACCATGGGCTTGAAGTGACAGATGAAGGGGGGCGGCGGGGATAATTCTTTTGTGAAGGTATTTTTTGGATAAGATTTGGAGCCCACTACTACCACCTTCAATGATGAAAGGCAGGCCAATGATGACTAAGGGAATAATTCTGCCTAAAAGTATGGCGATGACAGCAAAAGTGGCGCCAAAAGAGAGAGAGCCAACGTCTCCTAGCCAGACGCGGGCCGGGTAGATATTAAAATAGAGAAAAGCGATTAGGGATCCCAGCCAAAGAGAAATAAATAAAGAAATTGGAGTATCAAATGAGCTGTGAGCCAAAAACCAAAAGGCGAATAGAGAAATCATTAATAGTCCACAAGAAAGACCGTCTAGGCCGTCAGTAATGTTGAAAAAGTTGGCGAAAAGGACAATAAAAATGACAGAGATAGGGATAAAGGCTAACCCCAGTTTAATGGCACCCAAAAAGGGAATGTAAACAAAATCAGTGCCAAGACGGAAATATATTAGACAGGAAATCAACAGAGCCACAAAAATTTGGAGAGTAAACTTTTGGCGCATCCTTAGACCGAAAAAGCCGGTTTTTTTGAAATCGAAGAATTTGAGAACGTCGTCGTAAAGTCCCAGTAGGCCAAAGCTTAAAAAGGTAATAAAAATAATTTCGATTTCCCGATTGATTTGATAGTTACTGGAAATGAACAATTGGGAGAATTTGAGCAGGGGAAGGATAAGAAAAAATAGAAGGGTGACAGAGAAGATGATTAAAATGCCTCCACCAACGGGAGTGCCGGTTTTTTCTTGATGAAATTTGTTAAAGATAGAGGTGAGGTGGTTTTGGAAGTCTTTGGTGCTTTGTTTTTGTCTTTGGAATTTGAATTTGTAAAGTAAGTTAATGAAGGGGATAATCAGGACGCTGGTGGCAACGAAAGAAAAAAGAAGCAGTCCCAGGTAGAGATGTGTCATATCTGAGTATATATTATTTTGGGCTCTTAGGTCTGTTTTTAGTTTTGATGTAACAGATATCAGCTCCCAGGTAACAAAGTCTTTCGGCCAGTTTTTCATAGCCTCTGGCGATGTATTCGACTCCACTGATAGTGCTTTGGCCGTTGGCGATTAAAGCGGCTAGGGTGAGGCAGGCTCCGGAACGAAGGTCGTTGATGTGGAGCTTGATGGGTTTAAGTTGGCAAGGACCATAAATTTTGGCGGCGTGAAAATATTCCGGTCGGTCGCTTTCCGGATTAAAATGGTAATATTTTTGAGGATTTTTAACGATGGGATTAAACAGTTTGATTTTGGCTCCCATTTGTT
>CAYQNE010000071.1:0-3807 GCA_964418875.1 uncultured Gammaproteobacteria bacterium
CGGTGGTAAAATAGACTGTGGATAACCAAGTCGAGGAAATCAAAAGAAAACTGGATGTTGTCAGTGTTATTGGTCGTTATTTACCCTTAAAAAAACGCGGTCGTCACTTTTTGGCCAACTGCCCCTTCCACCAGGAAAAAACCCCTTCTTTTACCGTTTCCCCCGAACTCCAGATTTTTAAATGTTTTGGTTGTGGTAAGGGTGGTGACATTTTTACCTTCGTTCAGGAATTCGAGAAAGTTGAATTTCCCGAAGCCTTGGAAATTTTGGCCAAACTGGCCGGTATCACTCTCAAGAAAAGCCCCCGTTTCTCCGATCAAACCAATCAAAACAAACTTTTGGTTGGCATCAATCAGCAAATGGCTATTTTCTATCATTACATTCTCACCTCTCACCAGATGGGCAAATCGGCCCTCGACTATGTCTTAAAAAGAGGTATCAGTTTGGCCACCATCAAAACTTTTCAGTTGGGTTTTTCTCCTAAGAACTCCCAATTCTTAATAAACTTTCTTCGCAAAAAAGGCTACAAGGACAATCAACTAATTGCCACCGGCACCATTGGCCGTAGTCAATATCACACCAATCAACTTTACGACCGCTTTTCCGATCGACTTATATTCCCCCTGGTTGACCATCGTGATCGCCTGGTCGCCTTTTCCGGTCGTGTTTTACCCGGAGCCGCCAAAAACCAAGCCAAATACATCAACTCTCCCGAAACCGCCCTGTATCACAAAAGCCACATGGTTTACGGCCTTAATTTAGCCAAAACTCACATTAGAGACAAAAACTCCGTTATTGTTACTGAGGGCGAATTTGACATGATCTCGCCCTATCAAGCCGGTGTCAAAAATATCATTGCCATCAAAGGCACCGCCTTTACCGTCGAACAACTCCGCCTTCTTCGTCGCTACACCGATACCATTATACTGGCTCTCGATGCCGATTTTGCCGGTCAGAAAGCCGCTCAAACCAGTATCAAACTGGCTGACGATCTCGAGTTTGACCTTAAAGTTCTATCTTTAGGGAATAAATATAAAGATCCCGATGAAGCCGTTCAGGCCGACCCCGATTTTTTCCATCAACAACTCAAAAAAACATTACCAATTTGGGATTTTCTTATTCAATCCGCTTGTCATCATTATGACACCGCTACCATTAAGGGCAAAAAAACCGTTCTGTCCACCGTCTTGCCTTTTCTGGTCAAAATAAATAATTCGGTTATTCGCTCCGACTACTTCAAAAAATTGGCTGATGCCATCAGTTCCACTACTGAGTCGGTTTTTCAAGAAGCCAACAAATACCAAAAAGACAGCCACTCCTCTTCCTCTTCGACCTCTTCCTCTTCGACCCCTTCCTCTTCGACCTCTTCCTCTTCGACCCCTCTCACTCTTTCTCGTGACCACCAACTCCAACAGGCTCTCCTTACTCTAATTTTGGGGGCTTCAAACCCGGCCAAACTGACCATCAGCCTTAAGAAAAAATCAAAAATCGTCACCGCCCCTCAATACAAAAAATTAATTTCCGCCTTAGAAAAAACCAAAAAATTCACTCCCCAAAAATTTCAACAACGGTTACCGGCCGAATCCAGAGAAACCTTTCAGACACTTTTCGTCCAAGCCACTTCCGTCACCATAGAGCCACCTCGTCGTTTATTTGAAATAGAAAAAATAATCGATCAAATTCAAATAACTCGTCTCAAAGACAAGCTATCCTCTCTCAGTCAACAAATTGGCCAGTTGGAATCTTCCGGAAAACAGGATTCATTATTAAAATTAGAATCCCGCCATCAACGTCTTTTGTCCAAACTATCTCAGCTTCAAATTAAAAAATAGCTAGCTTTACCACTATTTTTCCTATAAAATATACCCGATGACCACTCCGAATTTTACCCAAATCAAAAAAAAACTTGTCGCTCTCTTCAAAAAGCTTCACTACCTAACCAATGAAGAGGTTATAAAACTCATCCCCAATCCGGAAAAATATATTGAACAGACTGATGATGTTTTTGACTATTTATTTGAAAGAGACATTGATGTTTTTGACAAGGTCGAGTCCAAAGAGATTCTTGAGATGGAAACCAAAAAACTTACCGGCGTTGACCTTATGACTCTTTTGAGTCAAAAAAACACTGTCGATTCCGTCCGCATGTATCTAAAGGAAATAGGAAAAATAGACCTCTTGGTGTTTGAGGACGAAGTTCGATTGGCCAAAGAAATTGAAAAGGGTTCTCGGAAGGCCAGGCAAGCTTTAATTAACGCTAACCTTAGGTTGGTGGTGTCCATTGCCAAAAAATACATCGGTCGCGGTCTAACCTTTCTAGATCTGGTTCAGGAAGGCAATCAGGGACTTATGCGGGCTGTAGAGAAATTTGACTGGCGTCGCGGATTCAAGTTTTCCACTTATGCCACTTGGTGGATCAGGCAGGCTATCACTCGCGCTATTGCCGATCAGGCCAAAACCATCCGTATTCCGGTTCACATGGTTGAAACTATCAATAAGGTTTACAAGGCCACTCGAGCTTTAACTCAAAAATTGGGTAATGAACCCTCTACCGAAGACATCGCCAAAGAAGTCGGCATCACCGTTGAAAAGGTCGAGGAAATCTATCGTATTTCACAACATACCACTTCTTTGGCCACACCGGTAGGGGATGACGAGGACTCATTTTTGGGTGATTTCATTGAAGACACCACCCAGCCATCTCCCTATGAAGAAACCTCCAAGGAAATGTTGCGTGAATCCATCGAAGCTGTTCTGGATAGCTTAGACGATAGAGAGGCCAAAGTTTTAAGTTACCGCTTCGGTCTTTTGGGTGAAACCCCCAAAACTCTTGAAGAAGTCGGCCGGATTTTTAATGTTACTCGCGAGCGCATCCGCCAAATCGAAGCCAAAGCCCTGCGAAAATTACGTCACCCCTCCAGAAGAAAAAAATTACAAGATTACTTAGAGTAAGAAACTACCATCTTGAATTCCTTGGTTCATTCATATTAATATTAATCATGGGCTACGCCGGAAAGCTAAAAGAAAAGAGAGCAGCAATCAAATTAAGGGAACAAGGTTTATCCTATTCTCAAATCAAGGAAAAAGTTAAAGTCTCCAAAGGCACTCTCAGTCGATGGTGTAGAAATATCATCTTGTCTCCATCACAATTAGAAAAGTTAAGAAAGAGAAAAATCACAGGATCAGAGAGAGGGAGATTAATTGGGGCAAAAGTCAATCAAAAAAGGAGAATAAAACAAGAAAAAGACCTTATGGGTAGGGGAATCAAGGAGGTGGGAAAAGTTAACAAAAGAGACAGGTTCATCGCTGGAATCGCCCTTTATATGGCAGACGGCTCTAAGGCTGGAAGTAGTGTCGAATTTACTAATTCCGACCCAAAAATGATTAAATTCATGACGAATTGGTTTAGAGAATTTTGCCAAGTTGATACGAAGCAACTAAGAGGCAGTCTTTGGATTCATGACAATTTGAATGTCAAAAAAGCTAAATTTTTTTGGGGAAAGATCACCGGGATACATCAAGACCAGTTTCACAAAAGCTATATTACCAAAAACAAAAAAAATAGTAACAAAATCAGAAAAATTAGACACAAATATGGTATTTTCAAAATCCGTTTTTTTGACGTCGCAAAACTGAGACTGATTAAGGGGTGGATAGAAGGAGTCTTAACAAATGGTTGATGATATAATTACACTCGTATCCGGCACCTTTTTAATTCAATCCCCTGTAGCTCAATGGTAGAGCGTCCGACTGTGAACGATCGCAGCCTCTAATAGCAATATTAGAGTGAAAACTGGGTGAATTGTC
>CAYQNE010000072.1:0-3801 GCA_964418875.1 uncultured Gammaproteobacteria bacterium
ATTTCGAGCTTGTTGGCGGGGGCAAAATATCGAGGAGAATTTGAGGAGAGACTGAAAGCAGTGATTGATGAGGTAACCAAAAGTGAGGGTGGGGTGATTTTGTTTATTGACGAACTACATACAATTGTAGGAGCAGGGGGAGCCGAAGGATCGGTGGATGCTTCAAATATGCTGAAACCGGGGCTGGCTCGAGGGGTGTTGCGGGTGATTGGAGCCACGACTTTGGTCGAATATAGAAAATACATAGAAAAAGACAGTGCTTTGGAAAGAAGGTTTCAACCGGTACGAGTGGATGAGTCAAGTGTGGAAGATACTATTTCAATTTTGCGGGGTTTGAAGGAAAAATATGAAATACATCACGGAATTAAAATAAGCGATGAGACATTAATCGCGGCGGCAAAGTTATCGGATAGATATATAAAAGACCGATTTTTGCCGGATAAAGCGATTGATTTGGTGGATGAAGCGGCGGCGGCTTTGAGAATCGAAAGAGAATCGGCTCCGGCGGTAATTGATAATTTGACCCGGCAAGTGAAACAGCTTCAGATAGAACAAAAGGCATTGAGAAAAAAAGAGGATAAGGCAAGGTTGGCAGAAATAGAAAAAGAAATGGCCAATGCCAAAGAAAAACTGGCCATGCTTAACAAAAAATGGGAAGAGCAAAAAAATATTTTGGAGGGGGTAAAAAAGAGCAAAACGGAATTGGAAAAACTGAAATATGAGTTGGAGAAAGCCGACCGAGATTTGGAACTGGATAGAGCTGCCAAGATAAAGTACGGGCAGATTCCGGAGATGAAGAAAAAAATAAAGGCGGGGGAGAAAAGGTGGAGTGAAGTTGAAGAAAAAGACAGATTGATAAAAGAGGAAATCGGGAAAGATGATGTGGCCCGAGTAGTAAGTAAGTGGACAGGCGTACCGGTGAGTAAAATGCTGGAGTCAGAAAGTGAGAAATTGAAAAATTTGGAAAAAGAAATGCATAAGAGAGTGATAGGACAGGATGAAGCAATCGGGGCGGTGGCCAATGCGGTACGACGATCAAGGGTAAATATCGGAGAAAAAGGCAAACCAATGGCGGCGTTTTTATTTTTAGGGCCAACCGGAGTGGGAAAAACGGAAACGGCCAAGACGCTGGCGGAGCAATTATTTGATGATGAAAAAGCGATGGTTAGGATTGACATGAGTGAATATGGCGAAGAACATAGTGTGGCCAGATTGATTGGATCCCCTCCCGGGTATGTGGGACATGAAGAGGGCGGCCAGTTAACGGAGGCGATAAGGCGTAAACCTTATAGCGTGGTGCTGTTGGATGAGATAGAAAAAGCCCATCCGAGTTTGTTAAATGTATTTTTGCAAGTATTTGACGACGGAAGATTGACGGACGGTAAGGGCAGAACGGTGGATTTTAGTAATACTATTGTTATTATGACTTCAAATATCGGCAGTCAGATTATTCAATCGTACGGAGGGAAAGAAGAAGCCAAGATGGAAAATGAGGTGATGGAGTTGGTGAATAAGAGTTTTAAGCCAGAGTTGTTGAATAGAATTGATCGGGTGATAATTTACAAAAAATTAGAGAAAAAGCAGTTGGGGAAAATTTTGGATATACAACTGGAAAGACTGAAAAAAAGACTGGTAGAAGAGAATGTAAACATAGTGGTGACAGCCAAGGCTCGAGAGTTGATGGTGAAAAAGGGTTACGATCCGATGTTTGGGGCCAGACCGATGCAAAGGTTGATACAAAATGAAGTAATGGATGCTTTGGCTATGTTGATGCTGGACAGAAAGGGTAAAGGGGAAATGGCGGTGGTGGTGGACGAAAGTGGGGGTGAGTTAAAGGTGGAGTTGGCGAATTAAAATGACATTAGAAAAAGAGATATTGGTAATGATTGATAAAGAAGAGTTTGAGCAAGTGTTGGTTGATTTAACAAAAAAGTTGGGTAAACCCAGAAAAAGAAAAAGATTGGGGATAGACTGCTCGGATTATGGTCGTCAAGATATTGATAACAGAATCAGAATTACTGATGGTCAGGTAGAACTTATGCAAAAAGTGGGAGGCTGGAATGATGAAAAAAGGCAGGAGTTGAGGTTGGAAGTGGAAGACAGCCCGGAAATGGCATTGCGAGCTTTTAAAATAATTCGAAACTTACTGATCGGTGACCGGGTGGAAACTTGTTTGATTCAACACGAAAATTATATTTTTGAAACTAAAGATTTTGAAATCAAACTGACTCGTCAAACAGGGAAAAAGACGGTTTATAACTACGAGGTGGAGGTGAAAGATCACGATTTGGATCCAAAGAAAGTTTCCAAAGAACTAGGATTGCCGGACAAAGTCCCGGTAGGGCATACACCAGCATTCTGGACCAAGTGGAATGATGGGGTTAATTTACGGGCCAATGACTTGTCAGACGAGGAGCTTTTAGGGATAATAAGGAAGTTTTTTTAAAAGTGCCCGTAGTTAAATGGATATAATACTCCCCTCCGAAGGGAGCGTTGGAGGTTCGATTCCTCTCGGGCATACAATGAAAAAATTATGTTTGGCTTTGTTTTTATTGTCGGGGTATTTGGTGGGGGTGAGTAAATTTTATTTTCAACCGGTGGCGGTAGTAGTCCCACATCATGATGTGGTGAAAGAAAAAAGACTGGAATTGTTAGAAAAAATTAAGAAAAGAAGAGTCGCTACTAAAACAATAGTAATAGTAGGGCCAGATCATTTCTCTCCGTTTCAAAAACAAATTTCTTTTGCCAATGCCGAGTGGAATTTGAGTAATGGTAAGATAGAATTTGATAAAAAATGGACAACGAGCTTGGAAAAAATAGCGGAGACGAGAAACGGGGTGGTAAAAAATGACCACGCCGTTTTTAATTTGTTAACAGATATTAAAAAACTTTGGCCGAAAGTAAAAATAGTGCCAATCTTAGTGGGGCAAAAAACAGAAAATATGAGTGAATTGGAAATGGTCCTGAAAGATAAATGCGGTTTTGATTGTTTATTAATAGCATCGGTAGATTTTTCGCATTATCTGCCATATGCACTGGCGGATATTCATGATGATGAGAGTATTGATGCTCTGGCAAGACTGGACGGAGAAAAATTGTTAAAAGTAGAGGTGGATAGCCCTCAATCATTGTGGCTGATGGCAAATTTGGCAAAAGAAAAAAGAGCAAAGAGGTGGAATTTTTTTTAGCGGAGTAATTCAACAAAAATGGCCGGTTTGCCAAAAGCGGAAGGAACTTCTCATGTGATGGGCTGGTATGGCCGAGGAGAAATGGTAAAAAGTGAAGACCCAAAAACTTTTTTGGTAATAAAAGACAAGGATAATAAGGGTTATTTGGGAGAAAGATTTTTTTGGGGAACGGATGAGACGCTAGAGAGTTTGCCGAAAGGAATTGAGGAGAAAGCGGATTTGGAAAAAGTAGCAGTGGCAGGAGAAATTAGGGGCGGAGTAATGAAATTGGTATTTTTGCCATTAGACAGAGACTCTGAGTTAGAAGTGATTGAAAAAATTATAAATTAAGCATAAACTCTATTATGGAAGAAAAAGTAGGTGAGCCAGTGAAAGTGGTGGAAGAAAAACCGGTAGAGGTAAAAGTAAAATGGAAGGGTTGGGGGGTAGTAATAGGTATTGCGATCGGGGTGATGTTGACCGGTAGTATAGCTTCCGCGGTTTATTTTTATAACAAATCCAGGCAGGTGACGGTTCTCCCGATAGTACCACCAGAAACAACGACGGTACCGACAGAAAGAATTGAGCCGACAGTAGAGGAAACAGGAATAAAATGGACAAGTCCCCCAGTAGA
>CAYQNE010000073.1:0-3770 GCA_964418875.1 uncultured Gammaproteobacteria bacterium
AAGGAATCAATAGACGATCTAATTTGGTATCAGATATCTTGCGAATATAATAACCATTGAAATAATCCAATTTTTTTTGACTGAAAATTGGTTGAGTTTTGTTTAGATGATCAATGTCGAAAGCTTGGGTGAAAGTTTTTAGAGAGAAAAACTCCCGGTTATCACCAGGATTCCAACCCAAAAGCATTAAAAGATTATTGATGGCGGATGGCAGATAACCTCGGTCTAGAAAACTCCTGGCAGAAACGGCGCCATGACGCTTACTCATTTTTCCCTTACCTTCAGGATTGAGAAAAACCGGCAGATGGATAAAAACAGGAGGCTTCCAGTTAAAATATTTATAGAGAAGGATTTGTTTGGGAAAAGAGGGAATCCACTCATCACCACGAAAAACATGAGATATTTTCATCAAGTGATCATCAATGACGACGGCAAAATGATAAGTGGGAATACCATTGGACTTGATCAGTATTTGATCGTCAACTTCATTACTGTCAATTTTGATTTCACCTCGGATAAGATCACGACTGACAATAATTTGATCATCAGGGACTTTGAGGCGAACAACAAAGGGTTTGGCGGCGGCTAAATTTTTATTAATTTGAGCGGGACTTAGAGAAAGACAGCGGCGGTCATATTTGGATTTTTGCTTTTTGGTTTTTTGACTGGCTCGCATTTTTTCCAATCGGGAAGGAGTGCAAAAACAGTAATAGGCCAAACCCTTATCCAGTAACCTTTGGATATATTTTTGATAAATGGGTAGGCGCTGGGTCTGAACATAGGGGCCATAGCGACCACCAATATTAGGGCCTTCGTCCCAAGAAAAACCATAATCCTTAATAACTTGCATAATCTCTTCTTGAGCGCCGGGGACCAGGCGTTTTTGGTCGGTGTCTTCAATCCTCAAGATAAATTTACCCTCATGCTTTCGGGCAAAAGCCCAATTATAAAGGGCAGTTCTGATTGTTCCGATGTGTATTTTACCAGTGGGACTGGGAGCTATGCGAGTGCGGATTGCCGGGGAAGTCATGGATTTATTTTAACATTTATGTAAAATAATGTATGGCTTCATTAACGAGAGTGGCTTATGTTAGCCGAAAAATAATAAAGGTTGGTGGGTGGGGATTAGTAGTTTTTGCGATTTCATGGTCGGTGGCAACAGGGGCAATAAAGGCTTATCGGGCGGCTAATCCAGTAAAAATTCCACCAACAATGAGATATGGTTTATTGCCCAAAACGGTATTTGTGGAAAAAGAGTTTGATAAAAAGAATTTTAGAGCTGAATTATCCAATGATGCTTTCCCTGAATTTGAGGACCAGGTGAAAATTTTTGTTATCTACCGACCGACTAAAGATTTTTTGGCTTTGGAATATGACAAGAAGGCGGCGGTGGGTCTGGGATTCAGTCTTGAGCCGGTGCAGATAAAATATGGAGTTTATGAGTTTAAAAACGATAACTTGAATCAAACTTTGACCATGAATGTTTTGGACGGTAGTTTTGTGTTGAAGTATCCTTACCTGGAAGATCAGACTTTATTGGGCAGTGAGGGGGCACCAGATAAGAGCGAGGCGATTACTGTGGCTTCAAATTATTTGGTGAGAGGGGGAAAATTGACTGACGATTTGAAAAGTGGGGAAAAGGAGGCTAGTTTTTGGAAAATTGAAAACGCTGGATTAAAGGCAGTATCTTCACATTCAGAGGCCAATATGGTTCGGGTTGATTTTTTTAGAAGTGAAGTTGACAATTTGAAGGTGGTGGGATCACAACCAAATGGGGCGCCGGTATCAATATTGGTCAGCGGGGCTGATGTGGCTGGTAAAGAGATAGTGGAAGTGAATTATAAGAGCATGGAGATTGACATGGAGTCATTTTCGACTTACCCGATTAAGGCAGTGGAGGATGCCTGGGCCGATCTGGAAAAGGGTAATTACTGGCCGGCATCGGATACCAGTAATGATTCAGTGGTTATTCGAAATGTCTATTTGGCTTATTTCGAACCGATTGTCTTAACTCATTTCTTGCAACCGGTGTTTGTGTTTGAGGGCAGCGATAACTTCGTGGCTTATGTGACGGCGGTGGTGGATAGCAGTGTGGAGTAGATTAGGGTTTTTATTGCGGTTTGGCGGGGATGGTTGGTAGATAAATTCTGGTTAGTAGTTTTTCCAGCACATCTGTTGTGTTATTTGGTGATAGTGATAGTGATAGTGATTGAGGATCATGTGGGGGGTCACCACAACCATAAAGGAGCGCAACTCGTTCTGCAATTACTGTCCCAGTCACACCTATCTCAATATCTTCTGAAACAAAGTCATTCTTTATGTTCGGATTCTCTATATTAAGTGAAAACATGATATGGGTTGATCCGGCTCGTCTAAGGATTGATCCCAATAATAATTGGACCAAGTTTTGACCAGAAAGAAGTGCTTTTATTCTGACACTTTCTCCTTCTCGTCCTCGGAATCTGTGTATACTGATAGTGTTTAAGAAGTCTCCTAGGGTTGTTTCTTCGTCTGGCCTTGATCGTTCGTAAGGGTTAGCCATATCTATGTGATGTAATAAGCTTGTTTGTTTTTTTTTAAATTTCGTAGGTCTTTCGTCAGTCCATAATATCTTCGTTTCATTTTCTCCTGTTTCTGAGTTTTTTGTTTGAAATAATAGGGCCGTTAAATAAATATCCGATTCACTTGGGGTAGCTCCCAACACTTCTGAAAGAAGGTTTCCGAAATCTCCACCTATTCGCTCCCTTACATTTTGGACGAAAAGATTTATGCGTTGTTCTGTTAGATACGTAACTATTTCAGCACTTTCAGTGGTCTCTCTGCGACTTTTCTTTTCGACCTCCGTATTGGTCATATATTTTATATTACAACGAAAAAGAGGGTAATCTATGGTTGATAAGTGGTCCAGATGATATTATTTTTGGCCCAGGTGATGAGTTGACGGGTATCGGCGAAACGATCTTGGCTTTGGGCCACTACACTGATAAGACGATGACCGCCGATGTTGATAAGACCGATAAAACAACCGCCGGCTTCCGGCGTCCAGCCGGTTTTGAGGCCTTCGATTTCCGGAACAACACCTAAAAGCTGATTGGTTGATTCCAGAGAATGACTGATAGTGTTGTCAATGTTATTTATAACCAGGGTTTTATTTTTGACCGTTTCGACTACAATGGGATTTTTAATGGAAAGACGACCCAATTGGGCTAGATCATAAACAGTAGAATAGTGATGCAGATGATGGTTACCATCATAGTTAGTAAAATTAGTACCGGTTAGTCCATATCTTTGGGCTATCAGATTCATTTGTTGGATAAAGCCGCCTACGCCACCGGAGTGATGATTAGCTAGAGTGAAGGCGGCATCATTGGCGGAATAAATAAGTAAGGCAGAAACCAAAGAACGGACGGTGATTTTTTCTCCCGAAACAAGTTCCATTACCTTGCCGTTGTCGTACTCTTGATTAATGGTGAGAAGTTCGTCGAGAGGATAAACGTTGAGAGCGGTGATGGCGGTGGCCAATTTAGTAGTGGAGGCAGGAAAAATTTTTTGATGGCTGTTTTGGGCCAACAGGACGGTGTTGGTGGCAGAGTCAATCAAAATATAGTTAGGGTTTTGCAAAGCAGAATTTAGGAGAATGGGGGGGTTTTTGACTTGAGGAATAAGGGGGTGCCGATAATCCTGGAGCGACAGGGTGTCGGGGGGAGCTTTAAATTGAAAACGACGATAGAGATGCCAATTAGCCAGACTAAGTAAACAGAGAAGGGTTA